>JADFNG010000053.1 GCA_022563505.1 Pseudomonadota bacterium
AGTGCATCTGAACCCATCGCGGTGCCGCCACACTCCGTGGCCGCGGCTTCGACGCCCGCCTCGATTATTGCGCGCCGGGCGGCAAAGTCCGCAATAACGAAGCCCTCGTTCTCCAGCAAGGCAAGATAGGCCCCCGGCTCCTTGACCGTCAGCATGTCCGGCGCCAGAAAACGATGCCCTTTTGTCTGCTTGCCTGCCCGGACCCCCAATATTTCGCAGGCTACGACCTTCTGGCCGTGCAGCATGACGACCCAGCGCACCGGGCGAACGAACTCAACCTCCGAGTCACCCCAGCGCATACGCCGCGGCACGGGCAAAGCCTCAAGCGCCGCCGTAATACAACCGGGCAACAGTTCTGCGCTGCTGGCCCCTGCCTCAATCGCCGTGAAAGACAGCCACTCGCCCTTGTCAGACGAGCTTCGCCCAATCTCGCCGATCGATACGCCACACTTTTTGGCAAACGCTCTCGCGGCGGGTGTTGCTTTTCCATCGGCATCGAAAGCCACAGACACCGGCGGGCCCTTGCTGGTGATTTCGCGCGCCTCTTGAGAGTCGGCCAGCTCGGTAACGATGACGGCCAAGCGTCGCGGACTGGCATAAGCTTTGACGTCCGCAAACGCTAGTCGTTGCGCAACAAGATTGCGCGCTACATTTTCTGCAAACGCAAGCATCAACGTGTGCAATGCTTTTGGCGGCAGCTCTTCGGTGCCAATCTCAACCAAAAAATCCTCGGCACCGCTCATCCGGCTTTTCCCTCTTTATCGGCGGCCGCTGCCTGCAGCAATGGGAAGCCGAGCGCTTCGCGTGAAGCGTAATACGCTTCGGCAATGGCGCGCGACATCGAGCGAACCCGAAGAATAAAACGCTGCCGTTCACTGACTGATATCGCCTTGCGGGCGTCGAGGAGATTAAAGCTATGCGACGCTACCAACATTTGTTCATAGGCTGGCAGAACAAGCTGCAGACCAATCAAGCGCAAACCCTCTGTTTCCGCGTGATCGAAACGAGCAAACAACGCCTTGATATCCGCGTGCTCGAAGTTATATTTTGATTGCTCGACTTCATTCTGGTGATAGACGTCGCCATAGGTAATGCGGCCCTGCGGGCCCTCTGTCCAGGTGATGTCATAAATACTCTCAACGTTCTGCAGGTACATGGCAAGCCGTTCAAGACCGTAGGTGATTTCCCCGCAAACGGGTCGGCATTCAAGGCCGCCCACCTGCTGGAAATAAGTGAACTGGGTGACCTCCATCCCGTTGAGCCAGACCTCCCAACCGAGACCCCAGGCGCCCAGCGTCGGCGATTCCCAGTTGTCCTCAACAAATCGAATGTCATGCAGGCGGGTATCAATACCGATGCTGCGAAGAGATTCCAGGTAAAGGTCTTGCATATCGTCCGGAGACGGCTTGATGATGACCTGAAACTGGTAGTAATGCTGCAGCCGAAAAGGGTTATCCCCGTAACGACCGTCGGTTGGTCGGCGACACGGTTGCACATAAGCCGCGCGCCAGGGCTCGGGACCAATCGCCCGCAGAAAGGTCGCCGGGTGAAAAGTGCCGGCGCCCATTTCCATATCGTACGGTTGTGCGATCACACAGCCCCGCTCAGCCCAAAAGCGTTGCAGGCAAAAAATAAGCCCCTGGAAACTGCTGGCGCCCGGTGTGGTTTCCTTGTCCATCAACGATTTCACGGCCAAAAAAGAGGCGCGCAGTATAACCCGCAACGCGCCCGAAAAACGCGTGTTGCCGCGCGAACGAGCCAGGCCTTGACGGCGCGTGGTATAAGCCTCGCGGTCACCGGCCGAATGCGGTGGTGCACGCCCGTTAAAAGTGCACTATAATTGTGCGTCGAGCGACCCGTCTGCACCATGGTGGTGCGACCGCGGCCGCCAGGCAAGCAAACCACACTGGTTTATCAATGACTTGACCACAATCAGGATTGGCACACATCCTGCAAGCTGAACCTGACAGGGTGCTGGCTTGAATTAAGCCGGCAATAGACGCAGTACACAACGGAGGAAATGGCCATGACCCCTGCAGAGGTGATTGCCCTGATAAAAGACAAAGAAATCAAGTTTATCGATTTTCGATTTACGGATACCAAGGGCAAGGAGCAGCATGTGACCGCACCTGCTCACACGGCCAGCGAGGGACTTTTCGAAGACGGCAAAATGTTCGATGGCTCGTCGATTGCCGGCTGGAAAGGCATCAACGAATCCGACATGGTTCTGTTGCCGGATGCAGCCTCCGCTGTCGTTGATGTTTTCACGGAGGACGCGACCCTGAATCTTCGCTGCAATGTGATGGAGCCGGCGACGATGCTGGGCTACGATCGCTGCCCACGGTCGCTTGCCATGCGGGCGGAGGCCTACCTGAAATCCACAGGGATCGCCGACACGGCCTATTTTGGACCGGAAAACGAATTCTTCATATTCGATGACGTTCGCTGGGACGACACGATGCAAGGCGCGTTCTATTCCATCGACTCAAGCGAAGCCGCATGGAACTCCGGGCGCAAATACGAAAAAAAGAATTCCGGCCATCGTCCAACGGTCAAGGGCGGCTACTTTCCCGTTCCCCCGGTCGATTCCCTGCACGACATCCGTTCCGCCATGTGCCTGGCGCTGGAAGAGATGGGCCTGGAAACCGAAGTTCATCACCACGAAGTTGCGACGGCAGGACAGTGTGAAATCGGCGTCAAATACAACACGCTGATGCGCAAGGCCGACGAAGTACAGATCCTCAAATACGTCGTGCACAATGTCGCCCACAGTTACGGCAAGACGGCGACCTTCATGCCGAAGCCGCTCGTGAATGACAACGGCAGCGGCATGCATGTTCATATGTCCTTATTCAAAGACGGCAACAACCTTTTCTCCGGCGAAGGCTATGGCGGCTTGTCTGATACCGCGCTTTACTACATCGGCGGCCTCATTAAACACGCGAAAGCGATCAACGCGTTCGCCAATCCGGCAACCAACAGTTACAAACGGCTGGTGCCGGGCTTTGAAGCCCCAACAATACTTGCCTATTCCGCACGCAATCGCTCTGCCTCAATTCGCATACCGTATGAATCGAATCCACAGGGACGCCGGATCGAGGTTCGGTTCCCGGATTCCATGGCGAACCCCTATCTGGCCTTTTCTGCCTTGATGCTTGCCGGTCTCGATGGCATTCGCAACAAGATTCACCCGGGTGACGCGATGGACAAGGATCTCTATGACCTGCCGCCGGAGGAAGAAAAGAACCTGGAACTGGTCGCCTTTTCCCTGGACGAGGCGCTGGACGCGCTCGATAACGATCGGGAGTTTTTGCTCGTGGGTGATGTCTTCAGTGATGACCTGCTCAACGCCTACATCGACCTGCAAATGCAGAGCGTGACGAGATTGCGCATGACCACGCATCCGGTGGAATTCGACATGTATTACAGCCTCTAAACACACCGTCAGGACGATGCAGAGTACTGATTGCGGACAAAAGTGTGAACCGGGCGGCATTTTCCCGCTCGGCGGCTACCTCTGCCAGAAAGGCGCTGTTATGCTTGCTCAATGCTCAGGTGGACTCTTATCGCAATTCTCACCTTGGTGGCGGCCGGCGCTGTATACGCGCAAGCCTACCGCTGGGTGGATTCAAATGGCGTTACGCATTATGCCGATCGACCGGTGCCGGGCGCCGTTCGAATTGAGTTACCAAAGAGCCCGGGCCAGCGAAGCACCGTTACACGGTCTGCGCCGAGCGCACGAACACGACCCGCTCAGGCGACCGTCCCCACGGAGCCTGAAGCGGGCTATGAAAGCCTCAGTGTTGCCACTCCGGGCGCCGAAGAGACACTGTGGAATATCGCCGGCACACTAAACGTATCGCTGAGCCTGCAACCGGGCCTGCAACCGGGGCACCGGGTGCGAGCGTACTTCGACGGCGAAGCGCAAATGGTGTCGGGCACTTCCTTCGAGATAGAGGAAGTATACCGGGGCGTCCACAACATTCAGGTGGAAGTAATCGACCAGGCGGGTCAGTTACAAATTCGCAGCCAGACGAACCGGTTCTACGTGCAACAAAATACCGTGGTAAGACCCGCGAGATCCGGCAACTAGATAAATCGTCGCACGCCGGAAGAAGCAACTCCCCGCCGCCGGAATTTAGAGACATTGTTGAAGGTCTGAATACCGCCGTCATCCTGCTGGATGAAAACCTATTCATCACCGAACTCAATCCGGCGGCAGAAAACCTGCTCGGCATATCGCGTCGTCGAGCCAGGGGCCAGCCCTTCATGCCGCTGGTCGATGACGATCAGGGGTTCGCCGAGACGCTTGCCAGGACGCTCGCAACCGACATTACTTTTGCAAGTGAATTGACCCTGGCGCGAAGCGAGGTTCATGACCATGAACGCAACATAGAAACCCGCGTGTCCATGATCCAGCCCGATGACACTTCAAAGCACCTCCTGATCGAGATGACTGACGCGACCCGACGCGCACGCATCAATCGGGAAAACGCACTGTTGATCCAACACGGCGCGGGCAGGCGGATGATCCGGCAACTGGCGCATGAAATTAAAAATCCGCTGGGCGGCCTTCGCGGCGCGGCCCAGCTTTTGGGCAAGCAACTTGCAAGCGCTGAACTGCGGGAATACACGGACGTCATCATCAGCGAAGCCGATCGACTGGCCAATCTTGTCGACACCTTGCTCGGACCGGGCGGTCCACCCCGCAAACAACGCATCAACATCCATGAGTTGCTGGAATACGTGCTGCGCCTTCTTGAGCCTGAGTTAAGCAGCAAACTGCAGGTAATCCGCGACTACGATCCGGGCCTGCCAATGATCAATCTCGATCGCGATCAGATCATCCAGGCGCTGATCAATCTGCTGCGCAATGCGATTATCGCACTGGAAGGACGCGGCAAACTTATCCTGCGTACGCGCGCCACCATGAATTTCACGATTGGCAATACCCGCCACCCGGTTATCGCCACGATCGAAATTGAGGACGACGGACCGGGCATATCCCCAGAGCTCCAGGATTCAATTTTTTATCCCCTGGTGACCAGTCGCGCCGATGGCACCGGGCTTGGCCTCCCCATCGCCCAGGAATTACTCAGTCGCCACGGCGGCCTGATCGAGTTCGAGAGCCGCCCGGGGCGAACCGTCTTTTCGATGCGCATCCCTCTCGCGGATGAAGCCAAAACCGATGCCCCCGACTAACCTCAATGTCTGGATCGTCGATGACGACCAGTCCGTCCGCTGGGTCCTGGAAAAAGCCTTCCGCCAGGCGGACCTGCAAACGCGCAGCTTCGATCGGGCCGAGCATCTTCTTGAAGCGATACAGCATACGCAACCGGACGTGCTCCTGACCGATGTCCGCATGCCCGGCATGGACGGCATCGCCCTGATGAAACGCCTCACCCACGCACATCCCGATTTGCCCATCATCATCATGACGGCTTATTCGGATCTCGACAATGCCGTATCCGCGTACCGCGGTGGTGCCTTCGAATACCTGCCGAAACCGTTCGACATAGATGAGGCTGTCGAGCTGGTGAAAAAAGCCGCACACCAGAATACAATCGAGACCGACGACACCCACGCAACAACCGGCAGCAATCTGCCCCCGCTACTCGGCCAGGCGCCGGCCATGCAGGAGGTCTTCCGCTCCATCGGCCGGCTTTCCGGTTCCAGCATGACGGTCCTTATTACCGGCGAGTCCGGCACGGGCAAGGAACTTGTCGCCCGCGCCTTGCATCAGCACAGTCCCAGGGCAGGAAAGCCCTTTGTGCCCCTCAACACCGCCGCAATCGCCTCCGAGCTCCTCGAATCGGAACTCTTCGGCCATGAGCGCGGCTCTTTTACCGGCGCCGATGCACGGCGCATCGGCCGCTTTGAGCAAGCCGATGGCGGCACCTTGTTTCTCGACGAAATCGGCGACATGTCTCCCGCCTTGCAAACGCGCCTCTTGCGCGTGCTTGCTGAGAGCGAGTTTTTTCGCGTCGGCGGGCAGGAATCCGTTACTGTGGATGTGCGGGTCATTGCCGCGACCAATCAGGACCTCGCGCTCGCCGTCAAAGAAGGCCGCTTCCGCGAGGACCTTTTTCACCGGCTGAATGTCATCCGCATTCACACTCCGCCCCTGCGACAGCGCCGGCAAGACATCCCCCTTCTGCTCAAGCATTACCTTGCCAACGCCGCAACCGAGTTAAACACCCCGCCCAAAACGCTGCACAGCGAGGCACTCGAGTTGTTGCAGTCCTATGACTGGCCAGGCAATGTTCGCCAGCTGGTCAATGCCACCCGGCGACTCAGTGTGACCGCACCCGGTGGAGTTATTACCGCCCTCGATATCGGCCCTGACCTGGGCGGTCATCGGCCGGCAGACGGCCAGGCTAAAGAGTGGACGCGGGGTCTCGAACGTTGGGCAGAGCAGCAATTGCGCGACGACAGCGGAGAACCTTTGCTGGGGCTCGCGACCCCGGAGTTCGAGAAAACACTGATTCGGATTGCGTTGAAAAAATCCTGTGGTCACCGGCAGGAGGCGGCGAAACTCCTCGGTTGGGGGCGCAACACATTGACGCGGAAAATTCGCGTGCTGGGGATTGATCAGGCGCCTGCGCGGCGAGCCTTGCGCGCTGCGCCTAATACTCCAGGCGACCCACCAATTCGCTGATTGATGACATTTCGTGGCGTAACAAGTAGTCGCTGATGCCCTTGTTGACCTTCTTGCACAACAATGGGTCGTAGAACAGGGCCGTGCCGAGGCCGATGGTGGTTGCGCCTGCGATGATGAATTCGAGCGCATCCTCTGCGGATGCGATACCGCCCTGACCTATGATCGGGATATTCAGTGGTCCGGCGATCTCATAGACTTGTTTGACCTTCAGCAGGGCGATCGGTTTGATGGCCGGGCCTGACAGACCGGCCTGGACGTTGCCGATAATCGGCTTGCGTTGTTCGATATCGATCGCCATGCCCGTTATGGTATTGATGACCGCCAGCCCGTCTGCGCCGGCTTCGATGCAGCGGCGCGCATTTTCGGCAATGTCTGTCTGATTGGGAGACAGCTTTGCGATGATCGGCTTGCTGGTCTGCGCGCGGCAAGCCGCGACTACTTTTGCGGATACTTGCGGGGAGTGGCCGAAGGAAATACCGCCCTCTTTGATATTCGGGCAGGAAATGTTGATCTCAATGGCGTCGATGGGCGAATCATCGAATTTCCGCGTCACTGCGGCGTAGTCTTCAAGCGTCGATCCGCACACGTTCGCGATAAAGCGCGTCTCATGGAAGTCCAGCAATGGCAGGATTTCATCAACGACTTTGTCCATACCCGGATTTTGCAAGCCGATCGCGTTCAGCATTCCAAGCGGTGTTTCGCAAACGCGATGGAGTGGATTGCCGGGGCGCGGTTCCCGAGTGGTTCCTTTCAGAACGATGGCACCGGCATCGCGATTATAAAATCCTTCAATGCGCGTGTATTCCTCGCCAAAGCCGACACAGCCTGATAGCAGCACAATCGGTGAATTAAGTGTCAGGCCGCAGAAACCGGTTTCGAGCGGGTTGTCTGACGGGCTCATCGTTGCAGTCATGTTGCGGGAGGTCTTTGGGGCAATATACGTTTGCGGGCGTTTTGGATTGGAATCGATTCAGGCGATCGTGCATTCTACCGTGATTATCCCGAAGCCCGAAGCCCTATGTTCAGCCTTATTCTCTACCAACCCGAAATTCCGCCCAACACCGGCAACATCATTCGGCTGTGTGCGAACACCGGTGTCGCCCTGCACCTGATCGAACCGCTCGGTTTCGAACTTGATGAGCCGCGGTTAAAACGTGCGGGCCTTGACTACCGCGAATTTGCCACTGTATCGACGCACAACACACTCGATGCCTGCCTGGAGTCGCTGGGTTCGGTGCGGGTTTTCGCCGTGAGTACCCGGGGGCCGACGCTTTACTCAGCACCGGCTTTCAAGGCCGGCGACGCTTTTCTGTTCGGCCCGGAAACGCGCGGCTTGCCGGTGGAAATTCTCGAATCGTTGCCGAAGCAGCAGTGTTTGCGCATACCGATGCGCGCGGGGAGCCGCAGCCTGAACCTCTCCAATGCCGCCGCTGTCCTTGTTTATGAAGCGTGGCGGCAGCTTGAATTCGCCGCAGGCGCTTGAACTTACTCCGACGTGATCGCGCGAGACATAAGTGAAGTAACCGCATCCCTGGGCGGCACTGCTGCGTAAAGAATGCCATAGATTTCTTCGCAGATCGGCATGTCTACGTGCAACTTCCTGGCGACTTCGCGCACCGCCTTCGCCGCGAGCACCCCCTCCACGACCTGTTGAATTTCTTCCTGAGCCGCTTCGATCGTCATGCCCTTTGCGAGAGCAAGGCCCATGCGGCGATTGCGGGACAGGTCGTCGGTGCAGGTGAGCACCAGATCACCCATTCCGGCAAGACCCATGAAGGTGTCCCGTTTGGCGCCCAGCGCCAGGCCGAGGCGGGTCATTTCGACGAGACCACGGGTGATCAAGGCAATGCGCGTATTGGCGCCAAAGCCCAGGCCATCAGAAAGGCCTGCCGCGATGGCAAGAACGTTTTTGATTGCCCCGCCAATTTCGACGCCGATCATGTCGGTGGACGTGTAGGCGCGAAAATTCTGGCACGAAAGCCCGCGCGCGAGGTCATTGGCGAAGTCTTCGTCATTGGCTGCAATGGTCAATGCCGTGGGCAGGCCCATACCCACTTCCTTGGCAAAGGTGGGGCCCGATAACACCGCCATAGCCCGTTCGGCGCCAAGCACCTCCTCTGCGACCTGGTGAGGCAGTTTGCCGGTGCTGAGCTCGAAGCCCTTGGTCGCCCAGCAGATGCGAACATTCGGGCCCAACGAGTCCTTGATCAGTGTCAGCGTTTCGCGAAGCCCGTGACTGGGTACAGCAACCAGTATGTCGGTTGCGCCCTCAATGCAGGTGGCCAGCACCGGTTCCCCGGTGAGGTTTTGCGGCAAGGATACGCCCGACAAATAGCGTTTGTTTTCATGCTCGGCGGAAATTTTACGCAGGTCTTCCGGGTTGCGACCCCAAAGGCGAACCTGACGACCGCAGCGAGAAAATTGCAGCGCGAGCGCCGTACCCCACGAGCCGGCGCCAAGTACGGCGAGTGGCGCCGCGTCCGCTGCGCTTGTGCCTGATGTGTTCAGTGGCTGGTCTCCGCGCCCCCATTACCGGCGGCTGCCTGTGCTTCGGCCTGTGCTTGAGCCTGCTTCCTCGATTCCGCGTACAACGCATCAAAATTGATGGGTTGCAGGAGGAACTCCGGAAAACCGCCTTTTGCAACAATACCCGCTACGGCTTCCCGTGCGTATGGAAACAGCGTGTTCGGACAAAAGGTGCCAACGATGGCCTCGAATTCTTCTTTCGAGTAGCCGGCGATCTGAAATAAACCCGCCTGTTGTACTTCAACGAGAAAAAGCGTTTTGTTTTCATGCTTTGCATTCACGGTGATCGTCAGAATGACCTCATGAATATCGTCCCGCACGGCGCTGTGCGAACTGCGCAGGTTCAGGTCCGTCTTTGGAGACCATTGTCCGCCCGTAAATACGTCCGGACTGTTCGGCGACTCAAAAGAGAGGTCCTTTATGTAAATCTTTTGCAACAGGATTAGCCGTTGCTTTTTTTCCTCTTCAGCCATTTTCGTGGCTCCTGAAAATCGTTGCGGTGGGGGGTGTCAAGCCTGTTCGAGCAAGGCGTCGAGGAGCCCGTCTTCTTCAAGCTCGGACAATTCATCAAAGCCGCCAATCGACTTATCGTTTATAAATATCTGTGGCACGGTTCGCTGTCCACTGCGTTGTTCAATGTCGCGCCGCATCTCGCCCGTCGAGAGGAGAATGTCCTCATAGTTAATACCCTTCATTTTGAGCAACTTTTTTGCTGCAACACAGTAGGGGCAAAAACGAGTTCCGTAGACGACTACTTTCGCAGCACTGGCCACGCGCGCTAGCCTTTCGACTTTGTTTTTTTCGAGGAAACGAGCGGCATATTTGCCTGTGTCCAGGCTTTAATGCCGCCGCGAAGATCGTATACGCTCTCGACGCCGGACTTGCTCAACGCGGCAACAGCCCGAGTGGAGGAAATGCCGGAATCGCAAACAGCAATTATGGGCTTGGATTTCAGGCGGTCGATTTTGTCCTGACTGGTCGCCAGCTCGTCTTGCGGAATATTTTTTGCGTTGACGATGTGGCCGCGGGCAAAGGCATCCGCACTGCGCAGATCGATAATGACTGCATCTGCATTAATGAGTCTTACAACCTCGTGCGGATCAAGACTGGTGATGCCGGCGGCCTTTCGCCGCAGCTCCATGAACACGAGCACAAAAAAACTGAACACCAGGGCGCTGACGAGTAATACATGATTGCCAGCGAATTCCAAATACGTTTCCATGTCGGGCATGCTACCAAAGAAAAAAGGCCCGCAGCAGGCGGACCATTGAAAAAATGCAGTATACCAGTGCGCAGCACTGCTTGCGGTACACTTCGCCGCCATGAAGAGGTCTGCTCAATGCTGTTCCCTTGCCGTGTGGCTGATGCTCGCTATGCCTGCCCTGGCCCAGGCGCCCAATGAAGGCCTGACAAAGGTGAAGGAGCGTGAGCTTGAGGAGGTTCGCGCGCAAATCAGTCAGCTCAAACAAAGCATGGATCGTCGCGCGGCCGAGAGGGACGAGATCACCGCCAGCTTGCAGACGGCCGAGCTGCAGATCGCTGAAAAACGCATCAATCTGAGCGAACTGGAGCGCCAAAGACGCTTCAGCGAGCGAAAGAAGGCGCAATTGGACACGCAACTCGCCGATCGGGAGGCGCGGCTGGCGGTTGAAAGCAGCGCGCTGGCCGAGCAAATTCGGGCGGTCTACACCAACGGTAGCCAGGAGCGGATAAAGTTGCTTCTCAATCAGCAGGACCCGGCCGAACTCGGGCGACTGTTGACTTACTATAAATATATGTCGGACTATCGTGGCGCCAATATCGAGGCGGTGAGCGAACATATCAGCGCACTGACGCAACTGAGGATAGCGGCACACGACGAGGAAAGGCGCATAGCGCGGCTGGCAAGGGCGCAGTCAGTCGAGCTGACTGAGCTGAATGTGGCGCAAGAGAAACGCAAGCAGCTACTGGTTTCTTTGAATGCCCAGATCGAGCGCGAAGGAACAGCGATCGAACGCCTGGCGGCGGAAGAGAAAGATCTCGCTCGCCTGATCGCTGAACTAACCAGCATATTGTCGGATTACCCCATAACGTCGGAGGAACCGTTCAGTACGCTGAAAGGCCGCCTGACCTGGCCGATTGCCGGCAGATTGATGCATGATTTCGGCCAACCGCGTGCCGGCGGTGCGCTGAAATGGAATGGCGTGGTACTGGCCGCGCCGCGCGGTCTTGAAGTGCGCACGATTTATCATGGCCGCGTCGTATTTGCCGACTGGCTTGCGGGCATGGGCCTGCTGGTCATCGTGGATCACGGCGAAGGTTACATGAGCCTGTACGGTTACAACGAAACGATCCTGAAAAGCACCGGCGACTGGGTCGCGCCGGGTGATGCCATCGCGACGGTCGGAGAAAGCGGCGGCCAGTCGCGAGCCGGGCTTTACTTCGAACTCCGCAAAGGCACCCGCCCGATCAACCCCCGTCAATGGATCAGCCGCCAACCCGGCGCCCGGTAAAAACACTAAAAACCATTCCAGATAGCAACCACCCCTATGCTATCGTCAAGACAACAAGTGTCGCGATCCTGTCAACCGCGATACCTTCAGGAGAACCGCATGTCATTCAAAACCAGGGGAATACTGGTTCTGGTCATTGGCACCATTCTGGGGCTTGGCCTGTCGCTGGGCGGCGGCGTCATCGCCCGTCGTGTGCCAGCGGATGGCGCTAGTTTGAGCTGGCAGCAGGCGCGGTTGCTGGCTGAAGTAATGGCGCGGGTCAAACAGGACTATGTTGAACCCATTGACGACGACACGCTTTTCGAGAGCGCGATTCGCGGCATGGTGGCGGACCTGGATGCGCACTCCGAGTTTCTGGATGCCGATGAGTACCAGGCTGTTCGCATCAGCGCATCCGGCAGCTACTCGGGCGTGGGGCTGGAGGTGAGCCGAGAAGACGGCAGCATACGGGTTATTACACCGATTGACGGGACGCCCGCGTACCGCGCCGGAATACGCAGTGGCGATATTATTGTAGCGATCGATGACTATTCGGTCCAACACGATGGCTTGCAGGAAATGATCGGCAAAATGCGCGGCCGAGCGGGTACACGCGTAAGCGTATCCGTTCTGCGCGGCAGCGATGCGGAGTTACTGGTGTTTAATCTGCGACGGGAACGCATCCGCGTGGTCAGCGTGCGGCATGAGACACTGGCGCCGTCGCTGGGTTATGTCCGCATCAGTCAGTTCAGTGACAACACGGCTGCAGAGCTGAGTACGGCGATTGATGAGCTGTCGGCAATCTATGCCGAGCAGGGAGATTACCTGGCCGGGCTGGTACTGGATTTGCGCAATAATCCCGGCGGTATCCTCGATGCCGCCATTGATGTTTCCGATCTGTTTCTTACGCGGGGAGTTATCGTGACCGCCGAGGGGCGCACGGCGGAAGCGCGCTTTACGCGCTCGGCGACGCGCGGTGATGTTCTCAATGGCATGCCAATGGTGGTGCTGGTCAATGAAGGCACGGCATCGGCGTCAGAGATTGTGGCCGGCGCGCTGCAGGATCACCACAGGGCGTTGATTGTTGGTACGCCCACGTATGGCAAAGGGCTTGTCCAGACGGTGATGCCGTTGTCCGGCGGTCGCGCAATAAAATTGACGACGTCGCAGTATTTCACGCCCTCCGGCGACTCTATTCATGAAGTGGGTATCGAGCCCGACATCCGGGTTGATGGAACAGGAAAGTATCCCGGACGCAGCTTGACGACTGAGCTCGATCGCGAGGGAGATCCGCAGCTCGCTGAAGCTATAGAGCTGCTGGGCGATTACCGCATCATGCAAAGTCGCGCGCCCTGATTTTTTCGGACGATGCCTGACCGATGAGAGCAGTTCTTGCGCAAGCAATATTGTCCATTGTCCTGGCGTCGGCCGCGTGTGCGGAACCACTGTCGAAAATAGCGATCATCATTGATGATCTTGGCTGGCAACTTGCGGCAGCCGAGCGTGTGATCAATCTGCCAGGAGCGGTAACCTGCTCTATTTTGCCACAAACGCCCCGCGGTGCCGAGATTGCTGTCATGGCGTACGACAAGGGCAAGGACGTCCTGCTGCATTTGCCTTTGCAGCCGATGTCCCGCGATGAACCCGCGGATCCCGGCGGCATCACGCTGGATATGAGCCGAGCTCGATTCGCAGAAATGTTTGCCGCCGACCTGGCAACGGTCCCACATGCGGTCGGCATTAGCAGTCATCGTGGTAGTTTGCTGACCCGGCATCCCGGGCATATGCGCTGGCTGATGGAAGAGATTGGAGCGCGGGATGGATTGTTTTTTGTGGATAGCTACACCACCCATTTGAGTGTGGCGCTGGCGATTGCCGAGGAGTCGGGAATACCGGCGCGCCGACGGGATGTATTTCTCGATTCGGATGCCGCCCCGGAAAGTGTTGCGCGCGAGTTTGAGCGACTCAAGAGACTGGCTCGCAAACGAGGCGCAGCGATTGGCATTGGCCACCCGTACCCTGCAACTCTCGCCTTTCTTGAGAAAGCGTTACCGAAGCTCGAAGAAGAAGGATTTCGCCTCGTTGGAATTCGGGAACTTGTGCTGGGACAGCCTGTCGAGACAGGAGTGAAAGCAATGGTTGCCCGCGCGGGGCAGGCCGAGAGAAAGGGCGACTAACATGGGCTGGTACGATGAACATGTATTGCCGCACGTCATCAATTACGCGTGCTCCATCAAACCGGTGTGCAAACAAAGAGAAAAAATCGTGCCGCTGGCCACCGGCGATGTGCTTGAGATTGGAATGGGTGGTGGCCTGAATCTGCCCTTTTACGATGCGAGCAAGGTGCGCAAGATCTGGGGACTGGAACCCTCTGAGGGCATGCGCAAGCTGGCACGAAAACAGCTTGCAAACAGCAGCCTTGATGTTGAATTTATCGACTTGCCCGGTGAGGAGATTCCGCTGGACAATTCG
Source organism: Pseudomonadota bacterium (assembly GCA_022563505.1). GTDB lineage: Bacteria > Pseudomonadota > Gammaproteobacteria > Steroidobacterales > Woeseiaceae > JAADHU01. Next base: position 14,131 of record JADFNG010000053.1, read on the forward strand.
AGCGTGGATACGGTGCTGGTGACTTATACGCTTTGTACTATTTCGGATGTGGTGCGGGCGCTTGAGGGCATGCGTCGAGTATTAAAACCCGGCGGGCGCCTGCTGTTTTGTGAACACGGCCGGGCGCCGGATGAAAACGTGCGACGCTGGCAAGACCGAATAAACCCGGTCTGGAAACACATGGCGGGCGGCTGCAATATCAATCGCGATATTCCTGCATTGATACGTTCCGCCGGTTTCAGCATTGATACGGAAGAACGCATGTACATCCCGGGTGCTGCGCGCGTGCTGACGTATAATTACTGGGGCAGCGCATCACCTGCTTAGGACGCACAATGAAAAAAATACAATTATGGTTGCCGGTCGTTAGCGGCATCGCGCTCACTGCGTGCTTGTGCTCGCCGCACGCTTTTGCGCAGGCGGAGGAATCCATTCCTGACACGAAAGCCGCCGAAGGCGTTGCCTGCACGATGCAGTATGACCCGGTGTGCGGAATTGACGGCAAAACCTATAGCAATGATTGTGTTGCGGGAGCGGCGGGAATCGAGGTCCTGTTTTTCGCCGAGTGCCCGGACGAATCCGCGTTGGCAACAGAATCCTGCCCAGAAATATTTGCTCCTGTTTGTGGTGTTGACGGCAATACCTATGCCAGCGAGTGTCTCGCGACAGCGGCCGGGATCGAAATTGCCACGGGCGGTATTTGCGCGGACGAGTCGCTGGTTTGTGGCGAAGAGTTCGAACCGGTCTGTGGTGTGGATGACGTGACCTACACGAATGCCTGTAAAGCGGGCAAAGCGGGCGTCGAGGTGACCAGCATTGGGGCGTGCATTGGCGACAATGGATGCCCGGACATTTATGAACCCGTTTGCGGCATGAACGCACGCACATATCGAAATCGTTGCGAGGCAGGACTTGAGCGTATTCCGGTGCAACGCCGAGGTGTGTGTGCGGCGGATAATTGCCCTGAAATTTACGCACCGGTCTGTGGTCCGGACGGACAGACCTATGCGAATGCTTGCGAAGCGGATGCGGCGGGCATCACCACCGCAACGGAAGGAGCCTGTAACACTCGGTCGTGTCCACGGTTTTTTATTCCGGTTTGCGGAGCTGATGACATGACTTACGGCAACGCCTGCCAGGCAGAGCGAGCCGGAGCGAGAATCAAATACGCCGGCTTATGCGAATCCCTGGGCCGCAACTGCCCGTCCGACTATCAACCGGTATGCGGCCTGGATGGCAACACCTACGACAACGAGTGCCACATGAACAATGGCGGCGCCAGTCTCGCCTATGCCGGTGTCTGCCTGGGGCAATAAATCAGTCGACGCCGCCCATCAGCTTCTTGAGGGGTCTGGAAAACAGCAACAGAAGGATGCCGCTGCCGACCGACGTCATGACGATGCCCCAGTATTGATCCGGGAACGCCTGCAGGTTGTTTGCATCGAAGTCACCGGCAATCTGACCGGCAATCAGGTTGCCAAGAGCCGAGGCGACGAACCAGATGCCCATCATTTGTCCAACGAAACGCTTCGGTGCCAGCTTGGTGGTTGCCGACAGTCCAACCGGCGACAGCGCGAGCTCACCGAAGGTGTGAAACAAATAGGTCATCAGCAGCCAGGTCGGCATTGCCTTGTCACCGCTGGCAACAACCTTTGACGCGAACACCATTACCATGAAACCGACACCGAGCATTATCAGGCCAAAGCCGAATTTGGCCGGCGTTGACGGGTTGAGATTGCGTTTGGCAAGCCATATCCACAAATAGGCGAACGCCGGTGCGAAGAGAATAATGAAGACGGAATTTACGGATTGAAACCAGGTGGAGTACAGCGTGATCCAGCCAAGATCAAGCTCTGTGTAACGGTCGGCAAATAAATTCAGTGAACTGCCCGCTTGTTCAAAACCGGACCAGAACATGGCGGCACCAAAAAACAGCGCAATGATCACGACGACGCGCTTTTTTTCCGCCGAATCGAGTTTGCCAAACAGCAGTACGTAAGCGAAGAATGCGACGGTAATGCCAATAATGACGTAGGTCGACACACGGGAAATTGCAATCGGATCAAACGCGATCGCGCCGTTGAGCCCCATTGCGACCACGACTGCGAGAGCGATCATCGACACGCCGACAATGCGCCAGCCCTGGCGTCGGGAGGCAGCATCGACAAGCGGATCGCCTGAAGAGGCGGGCTCCAGTCCCGCAGTCCCCAGATAATCTTTAGTCCGCCAGAACTGAATCAGACCAATCAACATGCCAACACCCGCAGCGGCGAAACCGTAGTGCCAGCCGTAATTCGGGTTTTGACCCAAATAACCACATACCAGGGGCCCCAACATGGCACCGATGTTGATGCCCATGTAAAAAATGGTAAAGCCGCCGTCGCGTCGTGGGTCGCCGTCCGGATAGAGTTGACCAACGATTGCACTGACATTGGGCTTCAGGAGGCCGGTGCCTAGAATGACCAGTAACAGGCCGATGAAAAAAGCGCTGACCGATGGAATGGCAAGCACGAAATGGCCCGACATTATAATGATGCCGCCGAAGAATACGGCCCGTTGCGCACCGAGTAAACGATCTGCAATCCAGCCGCCCGGCAATGCCACCAGATAAACGAGCGCCGTATAAATGCCATAAACAGCGGTTGCTGATTTGTCGGTCAGACCCATGCCGCCGTTGACGACCTGGTCGGTCATGAACAGCACCAGCAGTGCGCGCATGCCGTAGTAGCTCAGGCGCTCCCACATCTCAGTAAAGAAGAGCGTTACCAGGCCGCGTGGATGGCCGAGTACCTGACGATCGGAAATAGCGCCGCTGGCGGCAACGGAATCTGTCATAGGTGTCTCGCTTAAATGTGATTAACGCGTTGGATGGTTTCGTATTTTTCGTGGTGGTCGCGTTTTGATGAGGCAATATTACCTTGTTCAGGGCACAAGCTGCTAGTCGGCGGCGGCCTCGTCGTCGGTTTCTTCCTTTGAACGGGTGAATATTCGCGCCA
>JADFNG010000009.1 GCA_022563505.1 Pseudomonadota bacterium
CAGTACGTCACCACCCAGCGCTGAATCCACCATTTCCCAGACCACGGCGCGTTCCCGCAGCGGCAGTGATTCGAGCAGCCGGGCAAGTTCGGTTGGGCGGAGGTCGCTGATAAGCAGCCGAGCGGAACGCATCTGGCCGCTGTCAAGGCGGTGTCTTAGCTCTTCCAGATTCGAATGTGGCTGCTCTTTGGCGTCCATGGGTTCTGCTCTTCGGCCAGGTTCATGCGCTCGGGGGGCACGCCGGTTTGGTGTCGCCGGCGCCTCGTTGGAGCAGAAGTGTAGCTGTCTTCGGGCACAAGGGCACGCGTAACAGGGAAAAACGGCCCGGCGCGTTTTTCTACGGCGTGGCTTCCGCTGTCTGGCTGATCAATTCGCTGTGTCTCGTCAGCACCGGGTCGTGGGTCTTTTTCAGTGCGCTGGCCAGTTTTTCGGTCATGTGGACGGAGCGGTGCTGGCCGCCGGTGCAGCCGATCGCCACGGTCAGGTAGCCGCGATCGAAGCTGACGTAGCGTGGAATCCAGCGTGTCAGAAAAGCAAGAATGTCATCGTACATCTGGGCGAAGAGTTCATCGGCATCAAGGAATTCAGCGACGGGCTGATCAAGCCCGGTGAGCGGTCGTAATTCCGGTTGCCAATAGGGGTTGGGCAGGCAGCGCAGGTCAAAGACAAAATCCGCGTCCGCCGGGATACCGTGCTTGAAGCCGAATGATTCGATGAGTACAGACAGGACGTTGCTGTGGCGTCGGTCCACTCGTTCACGAATGGTGTTGCCAAGCTCGTAAACGCTGCTCTTGGTTGTATCGATGATCAGGTCAGCCAAGTTGATGATCTGGCCGAGCAGTTCCCGTTCGTGGGTAATTGCGGTGCGTAATTCCTTGCCGTGGCCGGCCAACGGGTGGCGCCGCCGGCTTTCACTGTAGCGTGTCAACAACACATCATCACTGGTTTGCAGGAACAGCACGTCCGTGCGAACACTGTTTGAACGCAGTTCCGCTATGACTTCAGGTAGTGAGTCGATGTCGTGATGGGGATTTCTGGCATCAACGCTGACAGCAATGCGTGTGATGGACTGATCTTCCGCGTTGGTCAGTTCCTGCAGAAGCGACTTGAGAAGGGCGACAGGAAGATTGTCGATGCAGTAGTAGCCCAGATCCTCCAGCACATGCAATGCCACGCTCTTGCCTGAGCCGGACAGCCCGCTGACGATGATGAGACGTGTCTCTTCGGACATGATTTATCTCTTGTCGACAACTATGGTGTGCCCGGCACTTCCGACTCGCAGCGAGTCGCGCAGCTCATTAGAGCCGCGTGCAAGTCGCGACTGCTGCGGGCTTCCCGCAGTTTGGTGCGCAACACTTCGTCGGTTAGCAAGCCTGCGATCAGGCGTGTATCCGCGTAATGACTCTCGTCCATCGCGGCGGGCACCATCAGGCCAAATACAAGATCAACGAATTCGCCATCCGTTGAATCGAAATCAATGGGTGACGATAATTTGATCAATGCACCGCTGCTCTGCCCTATGGCTTCGATGCGGCAATGCGGAAATGCGGAACCCTTGTCCAGACATGTGCAGCCGAGGCGCTCACGCTCTACCAGTCTGGAAAAAATTTCCTCATTGGCAACTTCAGGATTGGTGGTTGAGAGTAGCTCGCTGAGAATTTCAAGGCAGTGTTTTTTGCTGCGAGCATGGGCATTGCAAAGCACGCTGTCCGGCTTTATGAGTTGTTCAAGATTCATGTCTGGGGAGAAAGTGTAATGGGTGGGAGAGTGGAAAAGGTGGCCAGCCCGTGACCGACCACCTCATATGTTACATGCTTAACCGAATTGGCGTTTGTCCGCGTCTCTGGCGTGATGATCCGCGTGTTTTTCCTTGTGTTTTTTCACCTGGCGGTTGAGTTTGTCAGCAAGGGCATCGATTGCTGCGTACATATCTTCATCGGTAGCATCGGCATAGATCTTGGCGCCATTAACGCTGATTGTGGCTTCTGCTTTTTGTCTGAGCTTTTCGACGGTGAGGATGCAATGCACGTCTGTAACCTGATCAAAGTGGCGTTCAATTTTTTCCAGCTTGCTGGTTACATATTTTCGAAGTGAGTCCGTTAATTCGACATGGTGCCCCGTGACGTCTAATTGCATATTATTCTCCTGATTAACGACATTTTCGACGATTATCCGATCCTCTCGGCGAGCCTGATTTCGCCATTCGAATTTTCGTCCCGATTATAGTCCAGCAAGCCGACAGCTTCCTCCTTTACGGTTTTCTACCTAAGGAACCTCTGATCTATTCGTCAACTCGTATCTTGGCTCCAATATATCCAGCTTCGGCGTTGCGAATCTTCGCAATGGCCAGCCATTACGGGCGATCCGTGCCTTGAATCTGAATATTTTGACTCCCAATCTACTTCGTCCAGAATACATCAGAGGTTCCCTAACGTGGCTTACGTATCCTGCGTTCACTGGATGATGCGATCTTCAATGCTTCACGGTACTTCGCAACGGTTCGCCTGGCAACCGAAATGCCTTGCGCACCCAGCAAAACGGCAATCTTGCTGTCACTGAGCGGTTTCGCCGGGTTTTCGGCACCAATCAGCTTACGAATCTTTGCCCGAACCGAGGTCGATGACTGCTCTTCGCCGCCCGCCGTCGACAAGTGGCTGGAAAAAAAGTACTTGAATTCAAAGACTCCACGCGGGGTGTGCATGTACTTGGCGGTGGTCACCCTTGAAATGGTGGATTCGTGCATGCCTATCGCCTCTGCAACATCCCGCAATACGAGGGGTTTCATGGCTTCGTCACCCAGTTCGAGAAACTCGTGCTGGCGCGAAATGATGCAGGTCGCAACCTTCATCAGCGTTTCATTGCGAATTTCGAGGCTGCGCACCAGCCAACGCGCCTCCTGAAGTTGAGAGCGCAACACGGAGTGATCTCCACTGCCTCTGAGCAACTTGGCATATTGCTGATTGACGCTTAATTTCGGGATGCCCGAAGAACTGATTTCAACTTGCCAGCGATTGTCTATTTTTCGCACGAATACGTCCGGCACAACGTACTCGGCCGATGGTGGACTCACGGCGAGGCCAGGTTTTGGGTGGCATCCGCGTATCAGTGCCAGTGCACCTTCCAGATCCTCAACCGATGCGCGGTGGCTGCGGCGCAGTTCGCCATACTGCTGGTCAGCCACGAGATCAAGATGATCACTCGCGATCGCCAGCGCAAGTTCGCGGCCGGGTGTATTGCCCTCAAGCTGCGCCAGTTGCAGCTTGAGGCATTCTGACAGCGAGCGGGCGCCAACGCCGACCGGATCCAGTCGCTGCACCTTGTGCAGTGCTGCTTCAATCTCTTCTGCAGTGATTGCTGCATCGCGATCAATACTGTCCTGGATATCGTCGAAATCAGCGGTCAGATAGCCATCGTCATTGATTGCATCAATCAGTGCTTCACCGATGACTGCCTCACGTGGACTGAAATTCTCGAGTTCCAGTTGCCATAACAGGTGTTCCCGCAAGGTCTGGCCGCTAAGATCGGCAAATTCACTGACCGGCCGACCTTCGCCGTTCCACCCGCTGTCACGCACCCGCTCCATCGCGCTGGCTTGCCAGTTTTCATCCGCTACGACGGTCTGGATTTCCGCCGTGGTTTCTGAACTGGTTTTGGGAGCCTCATCCGGCAGCTCCTCCATTTCCAGCATGATGTTTTCTTCGAGGGCTTCCTGTATTTGCGCACTGAGATCCATCACAGGCAATTGCAGCAGGCGAATGGCCTGTTGCAATTGTGGTGTCATCGTTAATGACTGACCGAGTTTTAGCTGCAATGATAGCTTCATAGATCTTGCTTATGCGCCGACTGGATCCTTTTCCTGAGAAGATCGAGTCAGAGTCTGAACTCCTGTCCGAGATAAACTTCACGGACGTGTTGATTGGCGAGTATTTCGTCTGGCGTACCGGCTGCAATCAGGCTGCCCTCATTCAGTATATAAGCTCTGCCGCAAATTCCGAGTGTCTCTCTCACATTATGGTCGGTAATCAGTACCCCGATGTCCCGATCGCACAAATGTCGGATAATTCGCTGAATGTCCAGTACCGAAATCGGGTCGACGCCGGCAAAGGGTTCGTCCAGCAACACGAACCGCGGGTTCGCTGCCAGCGCGCGTGCAATTTCAACGCGACGTCTTTCACCGCCGGATAAACTGATGCCCAAACTGGTGCGAACATGGCCAACGTGCAGTTCATCGAGTAACTGTTCGAGTTCCTGCTCCCGTCCGGCGCGATCCAGGTCGTCTCGATTTTCCAGGATGGCGAGCACATTCTGCTCAACCGTCAATTTTCGAAATATCGATGCTTCCTGTGGCAAATAGCCAAGGCCCAGTCGTGCACGTCGATGCATGGGCAGGGGAGTGATATCTTTACCGTCCAGCAGAATGCGTCCTTTGTCTGCGGCAATCAGCCCGACTATCATGTAAAAAGCGGTCGTCTTTCCTGCTCCGTTTGGCCCCAGGAGACCCACGACCTCGCCGCTCCGGATTTCGATGGAAAGGCCTTTTACAACGTCACGAAATTTGTAGCGCTTGGCAATATCCTGAACACTGAGGATGCTCACTGGTCGTTATTCTCCGCCGCGGTGGACGCATTCGTGTCCTGATTGCCACTGTCAGCCGGACTATCTTTACCTCCTGGGGTATTGTCCAAAGCCTCTGCGTTTACTCGCGGGGTGTAAGTGATTTTAACGCGTGAATCCCCTCCGCCGGCTGATTGGGCGTTGATGCGCTGTTCCTTGATATTGTAAACGAGAAAATTGCTGGATATCCGATTGCCGCCTTCGGTGATTACCGCATCTCCGGAAAACTCAATCACGCCGGTGGTAAAATCGTAAACCAGGCTCCTGGCCTCGGCGTACGTTGTGTTGTCGCGGCCAGAGCGGCGCAATTCGAACGTGGCGGGGTTGCCGGTAATGGTGGCCAGCTGCAATTCGTGCTGCTTGAATTTGAGGTCCGCCGATTCGCACTCTATGTGACCCTGTTCAGTGTCAATGATCACGTTGCCGGAGAAATGCCAGATACTGTCTTCAAAATCGAGTTTGCTGGCGCGTCCTGAATCCGCCTGAATGCCAATGTTTCCTTGCGTAACTCTCAATCCCTGGAAGGTAAGCATCGAGTTTTTGCCGTCGTAACTTGTCGAATCAGCGTCCAGTATGATGGGCAGACGCGCATCAGTGATCTGCGCAACGCCAGGCAGCGCAAAAAGAACACCGAAGACCAGCATGCCGGCAGTCAGGCGGCCCGGATGACGTCGTGTGTCGTACCTGCGTTGATTACTTGATATTTCCATGACACTCTGGTGTATGCATAAATTTCAGGGAACAAACTTGCCGTTGACATTGGAAACGAGCGTGAGTTGATTGTCTTTGAGCAATGCTAGCATGCCGGTTGCCGTGAGGCTCTGTGAGCCAATTCTCACTTGTACGCGACGGTCGGTTTTCGCCCTGTATTCACCAAGGTCAAGCTCGAGATATTGCGTGCGAATCTCGGTGACCTTGCCGGAGAATGCTGCAGAACTTGTTGCAATAACGTGTCCTTCGAGTACCAGGTAATTCTGCTCCATGCTGATGGTGGCGGTATCTGCCGACAGTCTCCATGGAAATTCAGATCCTGGCGAATATTTGATGCTGACATTCTGTAGTTCGATCAGATCGTCGGCAACTTGTTCCGCAAAATCCGCTTTGATTTCATACAAAAACCGACCGTCATCGCCGGTACCCAATATGCGGGCTGTGCGCAGGTAAAAGCCGTTGCGTACGGCCGCCGTTGAGGTTACTTCTACCTCTCCTTTGCTTAATGATTGCGACAGGTACCAGCTGCCGGCAGCCAGTACGAGTAGCAAGCCGGATCCCAGAATGTCTCTTGCGGTCATTATTCCGGTTCCGCCCCAGCATCCCGGGCGTTAAGAAGGAGGTCGCAGATTTCCCGGATCGCACCGAAGCCGCCGGCTTTAGTGGTCGTGTAATCGCATATTTCCTGTACGTCTCTGTGGGCGTTTGCAACCGCAAACGATACACCTGTTTTTCGCAGTAACGCAATATCCGGTAAGTCATCTCCGGCAAACGCACTCTGTGATGCTGGAATCGAAAGCTCTGAGAGCAATTGTTCAAAGGTTGCGACTTTGTCCTTGCAACCCAGAAAAATGTGCTTCACGCCAAGCTCGTTCATGCGTTGGCGCACGGCCGCGGATTTCCGGCCGCTGATAACGGCAACCTGGATGCCGGCCTCAAGGATACGGCGAATACCGTAGCCGTCGTGCGTGTGAAATGCCTTGCTCTCGACACCTTCATCCGAGAGGTAAAAACGGCCATCCGTAAATACGCCGTCTACATCGAAGCCGATCAGTCGAATGCCGGCCAACAACCCATTCAGCTCCCGTGGCGTCACATCACACCTGCACGAAAGAGGTCATGAATATTCAGTGCCCCAACAAGGCGACGCTTGGAATCCTCGATCAACAATGCCGTTATTTTGTGCTCTTCCATCAGGTGTACTGCTTCAGCCGCCAGCATGTCCGCCGAGGCTGTCTTGCTATTCCTGTGCAGGACATCCTTCATCAGCGTCTTGTGGATATCGATTTGGGCATCGAGCGCACGACGCAGATCGCCGTCCGTAAAGATGCCGAGAATGGTCTGCTCGGGCCCGACGATTGCTGTCATGCCGAGGCCTTTTTCACTCATTTCCATCAAACCCTGACCAAGCGTCGCGTCGGCAGCGACAGTCGGGATATCAGTTCCCGTGTGCATGACATCGGCAATGCGCAACAACAGGCGCTTGCCGAGGGTGCCACTTGGATGTGAACGCGCGAAGTCCTCGGCGGTAAAACCGCGGCTTTCGAGCAACGCCACGGCCAGCGCGTCTCCCATGGCCAGGCTTGCGGTGGTACTTGCCGTCGGTGCGAGGTTCAGGGGGCATGCTTCTTCGCTGACGCTGACATCGAGGTGTGCATCGGCGACCTTGGCCAGCGTTGACGTGGGTTTTCCTGTCATTGAAATCAGTCGAATACCCATCCGCTTGATGAGCGGCAACATAGTGACCACTTCCTGGGTCTCACCGGAATAGGATACGGCCAGCAACAGATCCTGATCGGTGATCATGCCAAGATCACCATGACTGGCTTCTGCCGGGTGGACGAAAAAAGCGGGCGTGCCGGTGCTCGCCAGTGTGGCGGCGATCTTGCCGCCGATATGACCGGACTTGCCCATCCCTGTCACGACGATACGTCCGCTTGTATCCAGGCAAAGGGCGCAGGCCGTGGCAAAGGAGGCATCGAGTCGTTCGCCAAGGCTTTTTATCGCACGGGATTCTATGTCCAGCACGCGAGCTGCCAGCGCCAGCAATTCATCCGTTGTCAGGCTTGTCGACACTGTCTCTCTCCGTACCGTTACCCCGGCAGTTTATATGTTTTGGACGGTCACGTAGCTAATGTAGCCGACAAACGCCGTCAAAAGGGCGGCCCCCTCCAGCCGGTTTATCGAGTTCTTGCCGTCCTGATCGTAGGTCATGCAAAACAAGACCAGTGTAAATGCAACCATGACGAAGATATGCAGCGAAAGTACGCTGGGGGCCAGGGCTGCCGGTTGAATCGCAGCAGCGATACCAATGACTGCAAGCAGGTTAAAAATATTCGAGCCAACTATGTTGCCGATGGCCAAATCGTATTCGCCTTTGAGGGCGCTGACCAGGGATACCGTCAGTTCGGGCAAGCTGGTGCCAATGGCGATAATAGTGACGCCGATGACCATATCGGAAACACCCAAATCACGGGCAACCTCAATGGCCCCGTCAACCAGCAATTCGGCTCCACCGAGCAACATGGCCAGGCCGACGGCCAACCAGAAAATTGCAACCCGCGTTTCGACGTTCTTGGGGATCTCGGCTTCGTAGTCGGCCTGCATAGGATCGCTGGCAGAGGATCGCAATCCCAGTCGGGTGAGCCAGACCATCACGATAACGAGGCCGGTGAGTAACGCCAGGCCATCAATTCTGCTCAAGTGAGAATCCAGGAACAGCGAGACGGTGAAAAGTGAAACGGCCAGCAGCGCGGGCATCTCTCGCTGTAGCGTAGCCGATGCCAGTTTAATCGGCCTGATCAGTGCGACACAGCCGAGGACGAGTCCGATGTTTGCGATGTTGGAGCCAATGGCATTGCCGATGGCAAGATCTACATCGCCTCGCATTGCGGCATTCACGGACACCATGATTTCGGGTGCCGAAGTGGCGAACGCCACAATGGTAAGACCGATGAGCAGCGGCGCGACGCCAAGGTTGCGCGCGGTCGCTGCAGCGCCGTGAACAAACCGGTCAGCACCCAAGACCAGGAGTGCCAGACCGGCGACTATTAATAAGATATTGCCAAGCATAAAAATCAAATCTGTCAGTGGCAGGGCACGCTCCAGATTCGTGACTGGGCGTTACCTGAAACCGGGCCGGGTCGTCAATGATACACAATCGGCGCTTTCCGTTGGACACTGGCTGATTTTGTTACACTCCCGCAACGCTGCTGCGAGAATAATTGATGAGCCCAGAAGAGATTACCCGCCTGATTGAAACCGGCCTGCCCGACAGTGAAGTGCGCATCATGTCGAATGACAATACGCATTTCGAAGCCATTATTGTCTCGGCTGCGTTTGCCGGCCAACGGCCGATCGCCCGACATCAAATGGTTTATCAATGCCTTGGCAGTTTGATGGGCAACGAGATTCATGCCATGTCCATTCGGGCGCACACACCGGACGAATGGCAAAAACTGACATCACCTGACCGGTCCTGAGGTTCTCTTGGACAAACTATTGATTAAAGGCGGCACGCGCCTGGTGGGCGACGTCACGATATCGGGCGCCAAGAACGCGGCTTTGCCCATTCTTGCGGGTGCGTTACTGGCGTCAGAACCCGTGACGATAGCCAATGTTCCGCAGCTCAAGGATGTAGCAACCATGTGCACGCTATTGCAGAGCATGGGCGTAGAAGTCACATCGGATGGGCCGATGAATGTGCGGGTGAATGCTCACAATGTGAGTGAGCGGCGCGCGCCCTATGATCTGGTGAAGACGATGCGCGCCTCGATTCTGGTGCTGGGACCCTTGCTGGCACGTTTTGGTGAGGCTCTCGTCTCCTTGCCGGGTGGTTGCGCTATCGGAGCACGGCCGGTGAATTTGCACATTGAGGGACTGCAGGCGATGGGTGCCGAAGTGTCGGTGGAAAACGGCTATATCCGAGCGAGCGCAAAACGACTGCAGGGCACGCATATTGTTTTCGATACGGTGACTGTCACCGGCACCGAGAATTTAATGATGGCGGCTGTTCTGGCCAGCGGCCAAACCGTTCTTGAGAACGCCGCGCGTGAGCCGGAAGTGACCAATCTGGCCGAATTCCTGAATGGCATGGGAGCGCAGATCCGCGGTGCGGGTACCGGCACGATCATGATTGACGGAGTCGACGCAGTCGGCGGAACCCAGCATACGGTGTTGCCTGACCGGATTGAATCTGGCACCTACCTGGTCGCCGCTGCGATAACCGGCGGCAGTATCAGGCTGGTTGATACAGCGCCCAACTGCCTTGAAGCGGTCTTGCTCAAACTGCAGGAGGCGGGTGCCCATATCGAATCGGGCGATGACTGGATTACGCTGGACATGCAGGGTCGCCGACCGCTCTCAGTCAACGTAAAGACGCAGCCGTATCCTGCTTTCCCGACCGATATGCAGGCGCAGTTTTGCGCCATGAATGCCGTGGCGGAAGGCGTCGGTACGGTGATCGAGACAATATTCGAGAACCGATTTCAGCACGTGCTGGAGCTGCAGCGCATGGGTGCGGATATTCGCATTGAAGGCAACATGGCGATCTGTACCGGCGTCGAAAAGCTCACAGCGGCGCCGGTCATGGCGACAGACCTGCGTGCATCGGCGGGCCTGGTGCTCGCCGGGCTGGCCGCCGAGGGGGAGACGCTGGTTGACCGTATCTACCATGTCGATCGGGGCTACGAGCGCATCGAAGAAAAATTGCAGCAGCTGGGCGCGACGATTCGCCGGGTCCGGTAAGAAACCAAAAACGACCCGACTGATTTGCTGGCGTCTCTTGTGCTTACTCGGAGGGGCGTTCGCTGACGGCCAGCGTAGCGCGAAATCGTTGACCGTCACGCCAGCCATTGATTTCCACTTCATCACCCGGCTTTTGACCGGCAACGATCAAGAGCGCCTGCTGGCGGGAGCGTATGGCCTCGCCATTGATCGACAGGATAACGTCGCCGCGCTGCAGGCCTGCAATGGCCGCAGGCCCATCATCGAATACCCGTGTCAGGATAATACCAATATTGGGGTCGAGCCCCTGTCTTGCCGCATCCGCAGGCGCGAGATCTTCCGTTTCCAGTCCGACCCAGCCGCGAATGACCCGACCATTTTTCTTGATTGCGTCAACCACACCTCGTACCAGGTCGACCGGAATGGCAAAACTAATGCCCTCGGTACCAGCATCCTGTGTGAGGACCGCGGTATTGATGCCCACGAGCTGGCCCAGGCTGTTGACCAGTGCGCCGCCTGAGTTGCCTTCATTAATTGCGGCATCCGTCTGAATGAAATTTTCAAAGGTCATTAACTGCAGCAAGCCCCGCCCCGTCGCGCTGACGATGCCCTGAGTGACGGTCTTCGACAGGCCGTACGGATTGCCGATTGCCAGCACCACATCACCAATGCGCAGTTGGTCGGAACGCCCCAGCGGTATTGCGGGCAAGGGTCCCAGGTCAACTTTAAGGAGTGCCAGGTCGGTTTCAGCATCGAAGCCGACGACGACTGGCACGGCAATTCGGCCGTCGGCGAGCTGTACCCGAATTTCTGCAGCGCCGGCGATGACGTGGTAATTGGTGACGAGGTATCCGTCCGGATCGATGATCACGGCTGAGCCCAGGCTGGTATTGAGTCGGAATTGATCGGCTGCTGCCGGATAGGTGGTATCAGGCACCAGGCGACGCGTGTATATGCTGGCAACTGCGGGTGCGCTTCTGTCCACCGCATCGGCGTAGCTGGCCGGCTGACCACGGTTGATCGATGGATCCAGCACCGGCAACAGCTCGGGTCGAATGAGAACCACGACAAATGCCACGGCCAATCCGACCACGATCGATTGCAGCAGAAATAATATTGTGGGCCTGATTTTTGACACTTTGTGTTTCTCGCTACTCTTTGGCTAGCCAATGAGGAGAAGCCCCGTGTATAATGCCTCGCTGGCTTCGCACCCAGATCCGAATGTTTATCCTGACGGGAAATTGGTGCAGCTGCAAATCTAACAATATTCGCTAGAAGTTATAAACCGCCAAATTAAAGAGAGGCCAGCAAAATACGAGTCAATGAAAGCCTGGGTGAGGAGTCTGCGCGGTAGAAAGTATTCCTGCTGCGAAAGCATCACAGGGGTCCATTTTGCCGATCTTTTTCGTTGCGAAATCCCACTATGCGCCTCAAAAGATCGGCAAACTGTCCTCACTGTGCCACTTTCTCGCTACGGATATTTCTGCCGCGCAGACTCTTAAGGTCGATTGAAATAAACCGGCCCGGGCGCAATCGGCTGTACGTGTTTTGATTGAATTCTTGATTGCAGGCGGAGTATGGAGTGACTAATGACCGAAGACGTTGATCGCAACAGACGTCATTTTTTGGCAGTTGCGACTGCCGTTACCGGTGGTGCCGGCATTGCTATGGTTGCCATTCCCTTCCTGGCATCGCTGAAACCAAGCGCACGTGCCCAGGCACAGGGTGCTCCGGTTGAAGTGCCCATTGGCTCATTGGAGCCTGGCGAGATGATTCGTATTGTCTGGCGTGGCAAGTTGGTGTTCGTTCTGCGCCGCAGCGAAGAAATGCTGGAGCGCTTGTCGGCTACAACCGAATTTCTGCGTGACCCCGATTCGGAGGAGGTTGAGCAGCAACCGGAATACGCCGTTAATCAGCATCGTTCCGTCAAACCGGAGTTCCTGGTGCTGGAAGCCGCCTGTACGCATCTGGGCTGCATACCTTTGAGCCAGTTCGATGTGAGCCCGGCAGAAAACTGGTTTGGCGGTTTCTATTGCCCCTGCCATGGATCGCGATTCGATTTGGCGGGCCGCGTATACAAAGGAGTGCCGGCACCGACTAATCTGCGCGTGCCGCCGTATCGATTCCTGCAAAATGACGTCATCCTGATTGGCATCGACAATACGGGAGCAGCGTAATGGCCCGCATCGAGTCCGAAGTTGGTACGCCGCAGGGCGGTTTCATGAAATGGATCGACGATCGGTTCCCGTTCACGGCAACGATGAAGTACCACGTCACTGAATACTACGCATCGAAGAACTTTAATTTCTGGTATGTGTTTGGTGTTTTATCGATGTTCGTGCTGGTCATGCAGTTCATATCGGGTATTTTTCTGACCATGAATTACAAACCCGATGCAGCGGAGGCATTCGCATCGGTCGAGTACATCATGCGGGATGTCGAATGGGGCTGGCTGATTCGCTATATGCATTCGACGGGCGCGTCCTTCATGTTCATTGTTGTATTTTTGCATATGTTTCGCGCCATGCTCTATGGTTCATACAGAAAACCGCGTGAACTGCTCTGGATTATCGGCATGATGATTTTCTTCGCGCTGATGGCCGAGGCATTTGCGGGCTACTTGTTGCCTTGGGGGCAGATGTCCTACTGGGGTGCGCAGGTCATTATTTCGCTCTTTGGCGCCATACCGTTTATTGGTGATGCCCTGGTTGAAATAATCCGTGGTGACTATTCGATTTCCGATATCACGCTAAACCGGTTTTTTGCGCTGCATGTGATCGTCATACCACTGGCGTTGATTGCGCTGGTTTTCGTGCACATCGTGGCCTTGCATGAAGTGGGTTCGAGCAATCCGGATGGCATTGAGATCAAGAATAAAAAGGGCCCGGACGGCATACCCCTGGACGGCGTGGCTTTTCACCCGTATCACACGGCCAAGGACTTGGTTGCAATCATCATCTTTCTGATGTTTTTTTCGGCGGTGATGTTCTTTGCGCCCGATCTGGGCGGTTATTTTCTTGAGCATGCCAATTTTGAGCCCGCCAACATGCAAGTGACCCCCGAGCACATTGCTCCGATTTGGTACTTCACGCCGTTCTACGCAATATTGCGTGCGGTACCCAACAAGCTGTGGGGCACCATCTTGTTTGCGGCAGCGGTGATGTTGCCGATTTTCCTGCCCTGGCTCGATCGTTCACGGGTCAGTTCGATTCGCTACCGTGGCTGGATCTACAAAATGGCGTTGACGTTGTTTGTTGTCAGTTTCATTAGTCTGGGCTGGCTGGGGATGCAGCCCGCGGAACAAATCTACGTCGTTTGGGCGCGAATATTCGCGGTCATGTATTTCGCCTTCTTTCTCTTGATGCCGTATTACACAGCCATCGACAAGACCAAGCCAGTCCCTGACAGGGTGGTCTATCATGGGTAAGTTCATGAAATCAATAACATGCCTTGTGGTATTGATGATCGGCGCCAGCGCATTTGCTGCGTCTGGCGAAATCGAGCTTGAAAAATCCGGCAATGATCCCGGCAACACGGCGTCGTTGCAGCGTGGTGCACGTAACTTCATGAGTTACTGCGCGGGATGCCATTCGGCCATATATGTCCGTTACAAGAGTATCGCGCGTGATCTGGAATTGAACGAAGAGCAGCTCATTGATAACTTGATGTTCAATGCTGAGAGACCGTTTGAGACCATACAGGCATCGATGCCTGCGAGCGATGCGGCACGGTGGTTCGGTCGGGCGCCACCCGATATGTCGCTGATGGCTCGCGCCAAAGGCACCGACTATATCTACAATTTCTTGCGAGGATTCTACCTGGACCCGGACAGCCCAACCGGAGTCGACAACTTGCATCTCTCCGGCACCAGCATGCCAAATGTGTTGTGGGAGTTACAGGGTTATCAACGCGCTGTGTTTGTAGCGGGTGAGGCTGACGAGGCTGGCACGGCGCCGCATGTCTTCGACGGTTTTGAGAGTGTCACCACGGGCACGATGTCGGCAAAGGAATTTGATGAATTTGTCCGCGATACGGTCAATTTTCTGGAGTACATCAGCGAGCCGATTCGGCGCACACGGCGAGTACTGGGTGTCTGGGTGTTGTTGTTCCTGAGTTTCTTCCTGTTCGTGTCGTGGAAACTGTATAAAGATATTTGGAAAGATGTGCCTAAATAGACTGTTAGCGTCTGTATATCCAGGCTTCATGTTGCACGCATTAATTATTTGTTCCAAGGGGACATTGCTATGGCAGTAATTGCCAATCGACGATCTGTTATGACTTTGTTCTCAAAGCCAACCTGTATTCACAGCCATCGTACAAGGCTTGTGTTGAGTGAGAAGAATATCAATATTGAGGTTGCCAGTGTTGACGGGCCGGACTTGCCGGAAGACCTGATGGATCTTAATCCCTACCAAACGGTGCCGACGCTCGTTGACCGGGATCTGGTTTTATATGACTCCCGCGTTATTATTGAGTATATCGATGAGCGCTTTCCGCATCCGCCGCTGATGCCGGTTGATCCGGTGACGCGTGCAAAATTCCGCCTGGCTTTGTTCCGTATTGAAATGGATTGGTACCAACTGGCAGAGCAGTTTGATGCGGAAGGTGATCGAAAGCTACCCGCCAAATCGAAGAAAATGTTGCGTGAGAGCATTCTTGGCAGTGTCGAACTGTTTGCAGCGATGCGTTATTTTTTGAGCGAGGATTTTTCACTTGTTGATTGCAGTATCGCCCCGATTTTGTGGCGGCTGCCGGTTTACGGCATTGATCTGGGCTCACAGGCCGAACCCATTGAAAACTACATGAAACGTGTGTTTGATCGCCCTTCTTTTCAAGAGAGCCTGACCGAACTTGAGCAGGAAATGCGCCTCTGATTCCACCAGCATCTACTTGTTGGGGCACTATTCCAGACAGCCTAAAAGGCCCGACCGTTGCGTAATTCGAGCCGTTCAAAACGACCCTACCTGATTCGTGCCATGCACGAGTGGATGGGCGATAACGGACATACTCCGCACATCGTTATTGATGTGTCTCTGGACGGCGTCACCGTACCTGCGGAGCATATAAAAGACGGCAAGATCATTCTCAATATCAGCGATTCGGCCGCGCACAACCTCAAGATGACCAATAGCTCGATCAGTTTTCGCGCACGATTCAGTGGCGTGCCTTTCGACGTATGGGTGCCCGTTGCTGCCGTTCTTGGCATCTATGCGAAGGAAACCGGACAGGGAATGATTTTTTCGCAGGGAACCGGGCAGCCGGAACCGCCGGAACCCGGAGACGACATCGATACGGCCCGAAACGGGCGTTCCCACCTCAAATTAGTCCGCTAGTAGTTCAACAAGGCAGGCGGCCTGACCGCAGGTGCCCAGGCATTACACTTCACCCAACAAAGAAGCATCGATTAAATCACAAATACAATGAATCACCAGGAGATGCACCTCCTGAATGCGTGCCGTTCGATTTGCCGGTACGCGAATCTCGACATCATCTTCCGTCAATAACCCGGCCACGGAGCCACCATCTCGACCCGACAATGCAACAACCCGCATGCCGCGTTCATGAGCGGCGACCACGGCGCGAATGACGTTCTCCGATTTCCCGGAGGTTGATATCGCAAGCAATACATCATTTTTCTGCCCAAGTGCACGTATCTGCTTTGAAAAAATATCTTCGTAGGCATAGTCGTTGGCGATTGACGTCAGCGTCGACGAGTCTGTCGTCAACGCCATGGCCGGTAAGCCGGGCCGCTCTCTCTCGAACCGGTTCAGGAGTTCGGACGAAAAATGCTGTGCGTCGCCGGCTGAGCCGCCATTGCCGCAACTCAGGATTTTGCCCTCATTAAGAAGCGCCTGACTCATGCACTCGCTGGCGGCGACGATGCTGGCATTGATGGCCTCGCACGAGGCCTGCTTGACGGCAATGCTCTCCTCGAAATGCCCTCTGACTCGATCTGTAGCGTCCATGTGTGCCCTCTTGAGTTGGCAAACTCAACCTCACCCTGACGAAGGTCTGAATGCATCTTGCAGCCATTGTAACGTGGATTGCATTTCGGATGGGCCATCCAGAGCGACGACGTCGAAGCGAATGACGCGGTCTGCCAGGTGGGCATTGCGGCACAGGAAAAAGGCGGCCGCCTTGATGAGCTTGCGTTGCTTGCGGAGGTTGACCGAGAGGGCAGCCGAGGCAAAACGATTGGGTTTCCGGTATCGAACTTCGATAAATACCAGGCAGTCGCCGTCATGCATGATGAGGTCAATTTCACCAACGCGGCAGCAATAATTCCTCGTAATCAGAAGCAGTTTTTGCGCGAGCAGATAATCCAGGGCTATTTGCTCCGCCTCTTTGCCTACAGATCTTGAGTTGGATAAGCCCATTTAGCCGGTTGGTCTGGTAATGGTTCACCGGACAAATCTTCATTGGCCGATTCTTCTAACGGCCGGATTGTGTCGGCTAATGCGACGGGTTGGCCACGTTCAAAGACGGCCCACGCAAGTTCACGATGCACCTGGCCATCACGATCCAGCGACAATCGCCCCGTGGTGCCATTGATTTCGGCCATTGGGCCCGTCCGCGCTACAAAGAGTTCGCCGACCAGGTGATAAGCGTCATAACCCATCGCATGGAGTCGACCGAGGCGCCGCTCTGCCGGCCAGTACTCGCCATAGAGGGCGGGCAATTCGGCGATCCATGGCTGGGGCGAAATGACCCACGGTGTATCGGCAAACATGATGCCATTGAGGTCGGCGTTCGATCGACCGTCCAGCGCATTGATTCTGGATGTGGAATAAACCGGCAAGTCGCCCGAGTAGTGAAACTTGAGTTGTGATTTCAGCAGCCTGCCAACGGGTGCCGCGGCCGCAAGAAACACCGCTTCAACGTCTTCTCGACGGCGTGGGTCGAATTGCAGCGGTCCACCAATATTGGCGCGAAGGCGCTGGTAGCGTTGCACGCTTTGTGCGAGACCCATGAGATTTTCAATTTCGAACGAAAAGTCCTGGTCGCGTGGCGTGTAATTGCGGTACTCAAGAAGCGTCCCGCCACGGGATTCAAACTCCGTGGCAAAGCTCGTCAGCAGACGACGTCCCCAGTCATTGTCAGGGATCAGTGCGACAGCTCGTGTCTTACCGTCCGCAATGACTCTTCGCGCAGCAGATATCGCTTCGTCTTCCGGTGACAACGCAAACTGGTACATGCCGGGCGGGGCATAATCATCCGCACGGATGTTGTTGAGTGTTAGCAGCGGTACCGGCAGCAAAGCTTCGGCTGCGATGTCATTAACGGCGCGCCGCAGCAACGGACCTACAACAAACTCAGCACCGTCATTAACGGCTTTCTCGTAGGCTGCGCGAGCACCACCGGAAGCCACCACATCATAGACACGGATCGTCTGCACGCCGCCGAGTTCGCTGGCTGCCGAGTAATAGGCACCAAAAAATCCGTTCTGGACCGCGCTTCCGGCCGTCCTGTTTGGCCCACTGAGTGGCAGCAGCAAAGCGATTTGCCGCGGGAATGCTTGCAGCCCGCTCTCCGGCAATTCCAGGTCTGCAACAATCGACATCCCCGGATGGCCAAAATTGGATGCCTGCCAACGGACCACGCCGTTACTCCAGCCGATGCCCTGTTGTCCGGTCGAAACGGCCAGTGCACCGAGCGTCAGCCAGCCCCGGCTGGTCGGGTTGGACGCAATACTACTGGCGCCACGCAAGCTGCCGACGTTTGTCACCAGAAGTCCTGCCCAAAGCCGCTGGCGGTTGTCCAGCATGTCCTGGCGGTTGTCCAGCCACTGCTCGCGTTGCATATACAGTTGCACGGCACGCAATGGCACATTTTTCTGGAACCAGGCATCTGCGCGCAATGCCTCGACACGCAAACGATGTTTGCGTGCCAGCGGGCGCGCACTCATTGCATCGAGCAGGCTCAACGCCTTATCCGGATGACCGTCCCACAGGTCGATTGCCGCATTGTTCGTGTTCCACAACGACCGTAGCTCACCCCTGGAAGGAATCGCTAGCCCACGCATTGCGCTGCGGGCTCGTGGGCCATCACCAGCATCCAGCCATTGCTCGCTGGCGAGGAGCGTCAGGCGGTCGCGCTGCAACCCGGACGCGCCACTGGCCAAGCCGATGTACATTGCCGCAGCATCGTCATGACGGCCCTGCTGAGCAAGGCTTGCGGCGCGTTGCTCTGACTGACCTCGCGGCATTCCAGGAAAATCCGTGACGGCACAGCCACCCAGCAGGGTCATTGCTGCAATCACAAGCAGCGTTGGTCGTGTCAGTTTCTGTAACATCAGTATCATGCAGTAAGATTTCCGCGGAACGTTGAGAAAATTGAACACAGAGCCCTCAGATTCAGATGCTGGAACGTTGTTTGTGGTTGCAACGCCCATCGGCAACCGTGACGACTTGTCGCCACGCGCACGCCAGGTGCTGACGAGCGTGGACCTCATTGCTGCCGAGGATACCCGCCACACCGGGCGATTGCTATCGCATTTTGGGGTCAAAACAGCACAAATTGCGTTGCATGATCACAATGAAGCAAAGGTCATCGGCAAAGTTCTGCAGCGGCTGAAATCCGGATCGAATGTTGCCCTGGTGAGCGATGCCGGCACACCGCTGGTGAGTGACCCCGGCTACCGACTGGTGCAGGCAGCCCACGCGCTCGACATTTCCGTTTCACCCATTCCCGGTCCGTGCGCCGTCATTAGCGCAATTTCCGTAGCCGGCTTGCCATCCGACCGATTCTGTTACGAGGGATTCCTGCCCGCAAAGCGCGAGGCGAGAAGGACGGTCCTGCAACAATTATGTCGCGAAGAGCGCAGCATCGTTATCCTGGAATCCGTGCATCGCATAGATGATGCACTTGCGGATCTGAGCGAGATTTTTGGTCCGGAGCGCGAGGCGTTTATTGGGCGTGAACTGACCAAACTACACGAGCAATGCATTGCTGGAAGCTTGCGTGACCTGAGGAACCTGCTGCACGAGGGGGATATTCCACGCAAAGGCGAGTTCGTATTGGTGATTCGTGGCGCGACTGAAGCGAATACTGCGGACCCCAAAATCTCCGTACGGGAGCTCCTGGTTGAGCTGATGCGCAACCTCCCCGCAAAACAGGCCGTGGATATTGTGGTCAGGGTTGCGAAGCAGCGACGAAATGATGTGTATCGATTGATGCTGGAACTGCAGCGCAAAGATGAGGGGCCACCCGCGTAGCGGTTCATCAATGAAAACTTGCTGGACCCTTTGCGCACACTAAAGCATCCACATCGAAAGGGCGCTGAACAGTAAACACCGCTGACATTAGAAGCCCCTGTATTTGCGTCAGCATCGCGCCTGAGCGAGACGACACGCGCTCAGGGCAGGGCCTCGAGCCGTTCAAGCAAAATATTTCCGATGGCGCCCGCGTTGTAGAGCCAGATGCCGATACCGGCCCCAGCGAGCAGCACTGCCGCGTGCAGCAGTGATCGAAACTTGTTCTCGTGAGCATCACTGGCTTGCATGATGGCAGAGATTGCCGGCACGATGACCAGGGCGGGCATCGATTCGTGCATTGCGCCACTGATGGCCAGCGCGGCCGCTGCGGCCACCGTTCCCGCCAGCAGGTGACGGTCGCTGTATTGTGTGCCACGTGACCAATTGAATTTCCGGCGATTTAGTTCGTACGCTCCAACCACAGCCAGGTAGGCCCACAAGGTACCCAGCGAGCCAGCCACCATTTTTTCACCGGAAATGACGCCCGTAGCGGCAAACAAACCGATCAACAAGCTTGGAATTCCCAGCAGCACTGCGATAACGGCGCCGGTATTCACAATGACATTGCCGGACGGTTTCGAAGCGTGGTGTTCGGTCAGTTTGTCGATCAGCGATTTCTCCGGCTCCTGCCTAAGCCTCGCGATTCATCTCCCAGGAAGAATACACGGGCAGGCGTCTTGCAAGCATGATCAACGTCACGAGAAAGCCCGCAAGCAGACCCAATGCCAATGCAATATCGATCAATCGATCAAATGGCCGGTCGTCGGGCGAGAATACGGGCACGATCATTAGATACTTGTTTATCCAGATAGCGAGGTTGATGCTAAATGCGATGACGCACATGGCAACCACGGATCGTTTGACGACAGCGAACAAGAGGGCGACGAACGGTACGAAAAAGCAGCCGGTGATCATGGTCCAGAAGAAGGGACTGTAATGGCCGTACATCTGTCGCCACAGAGGTTGCATTTCTTGCGGCAGGTTGCCAAACCAGATGACGAAAAACTGTGCCCAGAAGAAGTACAGCCACAGCAGCGTAAAGGCGGTCACCAGCATGCCCAGACTCTTGACCTGAACAGGCCCAAAATGACGTCCACCATCCACTTTGCGCATGACGACGGCGATTGCGATCATGGCCGCGCAGCCTGCGAACAGGTTGCCGAACCAGAAGTGAATCGGAAAAACGGTGCTGTGCCAGTGCGGAATCAGCATCATCGCGAAATCCCACGCAATGAGCGTATTCGAAACAATAAAGGCGCCGACAACAAGCGGTGATAAAACGTACAGTCGCCTTTGCACCTTGTCCTGATCGATTGCCGCTGCCTCTTTAGCACTGGCCATATCGACGCGCAGACTCATTCTCGTATAGAACGCTGCGAGGCCATAAAACAGCAGTAGTCCGCCCAAGCCCCTGATTATGAGCCAGTTGATATTGAGCCAGGGACTTAAATGATCCTCTGGCGACGCATGCAACCAGTAAAAGAGATCGTCTCTCGCATAGAAAACGATCAACAGGAATCCGCATATTGCGAACGGGAAATAGGCCAATGTTGAGAGTTCGGCAAGCCGGTACCAGGGTTTTCCCCAATCGGATTCGACCAGGCGCAGCATGGCCGTAAATACAACGCCGACTTGACTGATGCCAAGCAGAAACAAGTACGAAACAGTAAGCAGTGCGAAATCGGGTCTCGCGTCAGGATTCGACAGGCCGTAGACGAGACTCACGGCGCCGATCAGGAAGATGGCGACTAACAGCCAAAACAGGATATTGCCGCGTTGAGAACTCGGGCTATTCATTGGTCACCAAATTCAGTCTTGACGTAATTGATGACATCCCAGCGCTCCAATGGGCTCAGTGCATCGCGGTAGAAAGGCATCTTGACCCGTCCTCGTGTCAGCGTAAAAAACAACTGGCCATCGGCTTGATCCTGCGTATACGGGTCATTCAGATCCACTGGCGCTTTCTCAATAAATTTTTGGCCGACCAGGCCGTCTCCACGGCCCTCTGCTCCGTGGCAGACGAGGCAATGGGTCTCGTAGAAGATCCGGCCTCGCGCGATTGACTCCCTTGTCGCGGGGACAGGGCTCTCGATCGCCGCCGCCGCATCCTTCATGTCTGAGGCCTGGCTTTCAGTCAGCGGCAACGGCACGGTTTCTCCACCATTGATCGGCACGGACCCGGGTCCTGGCGGTGCGATTGATTCCTGCGCCTTCTCCGATGGCTGATCAACCATGTCCTGGTCCCAGGGGTAAGCCCAGCCGAGAGAACAAGGCATTACTATCAGTAAGGAAACCAGTAGTGCGTTGGCATGTTTCATCATTCACCCTCCCTGATGTTGCGCACTTCCTCTGCGCCGGCGGCGCGCAGTATTGCGGCGGCGCGGGAAAATGTGTCTTCGTTGTCACAGGTGACCGTGACCGCGAACTTGTCAACGGCGGTCTCCGGAGCGTAAACGCGTTCACGTATGGCGGGGAAGCGGGCGCTGATCAGAAAACCCAATACGGTCGCGAGAATGCCGAATAATATGGTCATCTCATAGGTGATGATGAGGAAGGGTGGAAAGGTAATGACCGGCCGCCCGCCGGTCGGATGCACATACAGGACGGCGGTGCCGGCCGCCAGCGCAAAGCCACCAAGGCCGCCGAAAATCGCGCCGAACAGGGTAAATCGCCTGATCACCGATTTTTTCGGCCCAAGGACCTCCTCGACACCGTGAATAGGAATGGGTGACATCAATTCCGGTCGTGCAAACCCGGCGTCCTTTAATGTACCAGCAGCGGCCAGCGCCGACACCGGATCGCCAAACAAGCCGAGCGCGTTGCTGCTCATTTCGGGCGTGCCGTTTCTGTATGCGGTGTTTTCATGGCTTTCTACGACTCCAGGTTTGCCTCTCTTTTTCTTGGCTGAGGCATGGTCTCTTTCACTTCATAAATGGACACGCTGGGGAAAATCTTTACGAATATCAGAAACAGGGTGACGAACACGGCCAGCGAGCCCACGAGTATGGATATTTCGACCAGGCTCGGGACATAAACACCCCAGGCATCCGGCAAGTATTGCCGCGACAGCGTGGTCGCGATGATCAAGAATCGCTCGGTGTACATGCCAATGTTGATGGCAATTGACAGGACCAGCATGGGCACGAAGGACGTTCTGAATTTCGTCGAGAACATTAATAGTGGCGCTACTGCGCAGAAGAGGATCATCTCCCAGTAAAGCGGCGCGTAGAAGCCGGTAAGCTTGTACTTGATTTGTTCATATTCTGCCGATGTGCCGCTGTACCAGCCGGTAAACAGTTCCAGCATGTTGATGTACGTCCATAACAACGACAGGAAGAGCAGCAATTTGCCGAGATTATCGAAGTGCAGCTGGGTAATCAGGTGCTCGAAGTTCATGTACTTCCGGAGTACGAACATCACTGTGACGATACCGGCGGTGCCCGAATAAATAGCGCCGACAACAAAGTAAGGGGCGAAGATCGTCTGATGCAGACCCGGCACGAGCGACATGGCGAAATCCCACGACACGATACTGTGCACGGACACTGCCAGGGGGATGATCAGAACGGCCAGGAATGTATAAGCCCAGCCCAGTCGGTGCCATTCGGTATCGGTGCCGCGCCAGCCAAGGGAAAGCAACACGTATAAATGGCGCCGCCAGCCACTCGTCCGGTCTCTCACCGCCGCAAAGTCCGGGATTGAACCCATGTAAATGAAGATCAGGCTGCCCGTCAGATAGGTCGTGATGGCCATCACGTCAAACAGCAGGGGTGACTTGAAGTTTGGCCACAACCCCATCTGATTCGGGTACGGGGCGGCCCAGTGAATAAACCAGGGTCGGCCGACGTGCACCATGACCATCGTTGCTGCGACCAACAGCGAAAAGAGAGTCATCGCCTCGGCACTGCGGTACATGGCTTTGCGCCACTCGCTGTTGGTTATGTGCAGTACGCAGGATAGTAATGTGCCGGAGTGGCTCAATCCAATCCAGAAAATGAAGCTGGCCAGATAGGTGCCCCAGACAGTGGGGTGATTCATGCCGGCGGCACCAATGCCGTAATAAAGTTGATAAAACCAGGGAAAGAAAAAGCAGGCGAGCGCCACAAACATCGCAATGCCGAGCGTGATGTAATAATTGCGTCCGGTTACGACGAGGGAGCGGACAATGTCATTATTGACGTCCGCAAATTGCAACGGTTTTTCTTCAGTCGGCATGGGTCTCTACCTTCTTCAGGTAAACCACCGAGGGCAGCGTATTGAGTTCTTCCAGTACGTGGTAGGCGCGCGGGTCATGCATCGATCGGTAGACCTTGCTGCTGGAATCCTTTCGGTCGCCAAAGTTCAGTGCCTCAGTGGGACAGCTTTGCACGCAGGCCGGCTGAACATCCCCATCCCGAAGCCGACGCCTGCCGTCATCTTTGGCGTGATCCTTGGCCTGACGGATACGCTGCACACAGAAAGTGCACTTCTCCATGACTCCTTTCTCACGCACGGTCACATCCGGATTGAGTTGCTGTTCGAGCGGAGCGTCCCAGTGATGGTCATAGTAATTGAAGTAGCGGACTTCATACGGGCAGTAGACCGCACACGACCGGGTGCCAATACAACGATTGTAAATTTGCGTATTGAGACCATCCTGATTGTGATAGGTGGCGGATACCGGACAAACCGTTTCACACGGAGCTGCGTCACAGTGTTGGCACAACATGGGAATAAACTTGAGTTTCGCGTTTGGATACTCGCCTTCCCAATAGCGCTCGATTCGTATCCACTGCATCTCCCGACCCTTGCGGAGCTCTTCTTCACCCACGATTGGAATATTGTTTTCAGCCTGGCAGGCAGTCACACAGGCACCGCAACCGGAACACCGGTCCAGGTCAATCGTCATTGTCCATGCATAGTCAAAATCTTCGTAATAGCCGGGCTTGCGGTACTTAGCCCAGCCGGCGACAAATCGGTCAATAAAATTCATGTTGACTCCACCACGATGGGTATGCTGTTGAGTGCCGAGCTGTGTTCCGCTGCAGTTGCATCGCCGCCAGTAGACTGCACGATGTCTCTGCCAAGCTGTCTCGCCATGCCACCCGTTCTAACGGTGTCAGAACGTCTGCCAGTCGCAACCAGGCTGACGCGGGTTGCATTGGTAGCGAGACTGCCGGAGGCAGAATCCGTCATGGGCGCAAGAATTTGCAGCGGATTGGTACCGCGATTCCTTGCGTATCGTCCCAACGCGCTATGTCCCTGTCCTATGGGCATTGCGACGACATCCGGCATGATGGCAGGGAAAACGACCAATGCTGCTTCGATACTTCCGAATGCGGACGAGACGGTGACCATGTCGCCATCGTGCAACCCCATTGCTTTCGCTGTCGCTGGATTCATTTCCACCCAGGAGCCGTAAACGATGCTGGTCATCGGCTCCGGCAATTCCTGCATCCATGGCAAATTGGCGCCGCGGCCATCGTGCATCGCATTGGTCATAAACGGATGCAGCATGAAAGGATATTCTTTTTCACTGCCTGCAAATTCGGGCTCCGCAACACCAAGGTTGTCGATCACCCGTTTATTGATGACGACCGAGCCTTCGCGGCGTGTATTTTCACCCCAGACACCGGATCTTAGAACGTCGCGCCAAAATGCATCGAAATTCTCTCCGTCCGTTTCGCTCCGTGCATGAATTTCTCGCCATCCGTCGCGCAGATATTCTTCCATGCTTGACCACGGCATGGTTTCTCTCAAGCCGACCCTGCCGGCAAGGTCGAGGATGATATCGCCTGTCGCACGAGTGTTGTAAAGCGGTGAGACCACCGGTTGTGAAACAGCTGCAACCGAGAAACCGACACCGGGTTGGGGTATATCGTCGCCCCAACTCTCCAGGTAGGTATGGCTGGGTAAAATGATATCCGCCATCACAGTCGTTTCATCCATAAAACTGGACAGGCTGACAATCAGCGGAATTGACGCAAGCGCCTCCGTGAAACCAGTGCTCTTGGGCAACGTGAATACCGGATTGGTGTTGTTGATGATCAACACATCGATGCGCTTATTGCGGGCGTTTTCGACCAGATCCTCCAATGCCCGGTAGTTCGCCTGGCGACTTTGTGTGGGCCCGCTCACCGGATCCGGGTTGAACACGACACCACCCGCTTTGCCAATATTACCCACCAGGTAATTCAGCATATTGACCGCCACCAGCGTATCGACACCGTTCGTATGGTTGCCGGCCGAGCTACCGCCAATGGCGAGGCCGGCTTGGGAACGGGAAAATTCATCGGCGAGACGCACCACCGTTTCTGCCGGCACGCCTGTTCGTTCTGCTACGCTCGCGGCAGAGTAGTCCTTGAGTGCTGCGCTCCAGTCATCGGCATCGACAGCGGTATATCTGCCCTTCGCAAGCAATTGATGCCCTATGCCCATGGCAAGGATGCCTTCGCTGCCGGGCCGGGCCGGAATCCACTCATCCGCAGCGGCACCGCTTATCGACATCTTTGGTTCGATCTGTACAAACCGCCCTCGGGGTCCGTCACCACCTTGACGGCTGTGTCCGAAGCCGAGGCTATGGTGGACTGGCGACAGCCAGCTATTCAGATAGTCTGCGCCGAACGACAACAGGTAGCGCGAATTACGGATGTCGTAATAGGGGAGTTGTTGCTCGCCAAACAGTCGATCGTTGGCCGCATACAGTGAGTGCGGGTGGTCGAAGTCATAGTGCCACAGGTTATCTGAATCCAGTCCGCCCATGAAGAGTTCAAAAAGTTTCGCGAGGTGTCCGCGAACTCCCTGACTGAGAAAGTAAATACTGTCGGTCCGGTTGCGTGATACCACAAGGCGTTCGGCGACGCTGGACAGGACCTCTTCCCAGGTGGTTTGCAGGAACGTGTCGCTGCCGCGTTCTCCCTTTTGTAGCATCGGAGCCGTCAGGCGATCCGGGTTATAGAGCACCTGTAATCCGGCCTGACCGAGTGCACACAATCGTCCCTGGTTGACCGGATGAGAAGGATTGCCTTCGATCTTCTTGGCACGCCCCTCACGTGTGCGCACGGATATGCCGCAGCCTGCGGGGCACATACCGCAAACCGAGTTATACCAGGTATCAATCCCCGCGCTAAATTCCTCCGGCGGGATTGAGTAGGGAATCAGATGTTCCAGCGGATGCTTGATGGCTTCGGCCAGCATGAATCCGGCGCCGGTACCGACACTGCCGGCGCCGACAAGCTTCAGGAATTCTCTTCGGTCTATCGTAGACATTGCGCTATCCGATCCCTCATTCTATTTGTGACAGGTCCAGCAGTCTGTGCCATGCTCGACTTCGTTTTTTCGATGGCAAGCCAGGCATAAACCCATTTTTAAGGGTGCTTCGCGACTCACAACATCCATTTTCTCAACCGGCCCGTGACAGGTCTGGCATTCAATTCCCGCCGCAATGTGTCGCTTGTGGGTGAAATGCACGAAATCCGGCAAGTCGTGCACCTTGACCCAGGGAATAGGTTCTTTTGCATCCCAATAATTTGCGAGCAAGCGGATTTGGGGACGATCGACTGCAATTTCGTTGTGACAGCCCATGCATTTATTGACGCTCGGCACGCCGGCTGAAATTGAGCGTCGTGCCTGGATATGACAGTACATGCAGGGAATTTCGTTATCGCCAGCATGAATACGATGACTAAAGTTGATCGGCTGTTCCGGCTGCGTGCCTGGGAAAAAAGCAGCGTTTGCATAAAATCCCGCGATCAATCCGAGCAGCGTGACAAGTACGATGGTGGCTGCGGGCCTTAGCACCCTCAACGTATGTATTATCGAGACGCTCATGTCACCTTAATCCCAGCCTGCTGCCGAAGCCGTCGCTGAACTCGTGAATAAGGCCGGCAATGTCAGTATTCCTGGTTGCGCGCAAGTAGGAATCAGCCAGGCGATGAAAGATCTGATAATAGTGCAGATTGATGTCATCGATCGTTGTGTCCTTTGTCCACAGGTCGATGGCAACCGCCGTCTTATTTTCGTTGTCCCACAGGGATAACATGACCGACTGGCAGGCCACCGGGCCGTCGCTTTTCGCTTCGCTTGCCTGCCACTCGATTTTGGTGGGCAAGTTGTCGCCGTCCAGTTGGACGGTCACTCGAATTTCAGCTGTCCTTGACATTGCTTGGGCTTCCTGATTCCATTTCCTGTGCTTGTTTTTCGCATCATCCTGTGAATCCTGATGACTGCTGCATACTCCACATCACTTGTTGCAACGATTTATAAAATCAGATGATTGATATCCTCATTATTCTTGTCCTGATTGCAATCATCTTCAGTCTCGGCTCGGGCCTCTATTTCCTGGTTAAAGATGGCGGAAAAACGGACCGAACCGTGATGTCGCTCACCTTTCGTGTTGGACTTGCTGTCCTGCTACTTATCATTCTTGCGTTTGGTTTCATGTCGCAGAACTCGGCCTAAAACCAGTAAACGAAGGTAAACAAAAACAACCAGATCACATCCACGAAATGCCAGTACCAGCTGGTTGCTTCGAATGCGAAATGGTTTTCCGGTGTAAAGTGACCGCGGATGACGCGTAACAACATGACCGTCAGCATGATCGTGCCGAGCGTTACGTGCATACCGTGGAATCCGGTCAACATGAAAAAAGTCGAGCCATAAATTCCGGAACCGAGGCTTAAACCCAGTTCGGCAAAGGCATGCTGATATTCGACGACCTGCAAGGTCAAGAATGTAACGCCCAGTGCGACCGTCAGACCCAGCCAAAGCCCCAGACCGAGTCTGTTGGACTTCTTCAGGGCCCAATGGGCGAATGTGATGGTGATACTACTGGTGACGAGGATGACCGTATTCAAAAACGGCAAACCCCAAGGCCCCATCGTTTCGGTCGTTGTGCCATCGGGCGTTATAAACAATGGCCATGTTTCTGCGAAGTCAGGCCACAGGAGTAAATGCGTTTCCAGCTTGTTGCCGGCACCGGCAAGCCATGGAACAGAAATGATCCTTGCATAAAAGAGGGTGCCGAAGAAGGCGGCGAAGAACATCACTTCCGAAACGATGAACCAGAACATTCCCATGCGGAATGAACGATCGAGTTGCGGGCTCACCATGCCATTCAGGTTTTCCCGGATCACGGTGCCAAACCAGCCGAACATCATGAATATGAGCAACGCAAGCCCGACAAATAAAATTGGGGCTCCGAACGACCCCTCGGCAGCCACCTTCTCGGTGCTCTGCTGAATAAAATTGGCCGCACCAAACGCCGTAAGGAACAGTGCGATCGAGCCAACAATAGGCCAGATGCTGCTGTGTGGAACGTAATAGCGTGGTGTGCTAGCCATAATTATCCTATGTAGCCATTACTCCTGATGGCTGGCCATCTGTGCATGATCGCTGCCAGCTGCCAGGTCACTGACGAGAAACATGGTGTAAGACAACGTGAGTTTGCTGATGTCGGCCGGCAGGTCAGGATCGATAATGAAACTGACGGCCATATCCATCTCGCCGCCCGCCGGCAGTTTCTGCTGCTCAAAACAAAAACATTCAATTTTTTTCAAGTAGCGTGCCGCCCGGCCTGGAGAAACGCTCGGGACGGCTTGGCCGATGACTGCTATCCGCGCTCGATTGCGCGCATGAAATATTGCGACGTTCATCGTTCCGGGCTGCACGCGCATCTGCTGCTCAAGAGGTCGAAATTCCCACGGCATGCCTCTCGCCGCGCGGGCCAGAAATTCGATCGTCACGCTGCGGTCCGACGGCACGGCGAATCCTTCGATCTCTTCTGCCAAAGCGACTTGAGTTGAAGTTTTACCGTTTAAGCCCGTTACCTCACATATCACGTCGTAAAGCGGTACCAATGCGAAGGCGAAGCCGAACATTCCGCCTGCCAGTGCGAAAAGCAATAACGTGTGTTTTTTGTTATCGCGCCGACTCAATGCACCGCATCCTCTGCAATGATGGGCGGTGTCTGAAACGTGTGCAGCGGTGCCGGCGAAGGAATGGTCCACTCCAGTCCTTCCGCACCTTCCCAAACCTGATCGGTTGCTTTGGCACCCTTGCGAATCGCTTTGATGACGATGTAGAGGAAAAGAACCTGCGTTAGCCCGAGCAGCCATGCACCCATGCTCGACATCCTGTTGAAGTCGGCAAATTGCAAGGAGTAGTCCGGAATGCGTCGCGGCATACCGGCAAGCCCGGTGAAATGCATCGGAAAGAAGGTCAGGTTAACGGCTATTGTCGCCAGCCAGAAGTGAATTTTCCCCAGTCTCTCGTCATACATATTGCCGCACCATTTGGGCAGCCAATAGTAGACCGCTGCCATCGTGCCGAAGATGGCGCCCGGGTAAAGCACATAGTGAAAGTGTGCCACGACGAAATAAGTATCGTGGTATTGAAAATCAGCCGGCACGAGCGCCAGCATAAGGCCAGAAAAGCCACCGATGGTGAACATCATGACGAAGCCGATAGCAAATAACATCGGCGTCTCAAATGTCATCGAGCCGCGCCACATGGTGGCTACCCAATTGAAGACTTTTACACCAGTCGGTACGGCGATCAACATCGTCAGGTACATGATTAATAGTTCAGCGAACAACGGCATGCCAGTAGTAAACATATGGTGACCCCATACGACGAATGAGAGCACGGCGATTGATATTGTGGCGTACACCATTGAGCGGTAACCAAACAATTTTTTGCGAGCAAATGTTGGAATAATTTGTGAAGCGATGCCGAAGCCCGGCAGAATCATGATGTAAACCTCGGGGTGCCCGAAGAACCAGAAAATGTGTTGGAACATGACCGGGTCGCCGCCTCCGGCGGCATCAAAAAAGCTAGTGCCGAAATGGCGATCGGTAAGCATCATTGTTACGACGCCGGCCAGTACCGGCATCACCATGATCAGGAGAAAAGCGGTAATGAGCCAGGTCCAGACGAACAGCGGCATTTTCATATACGTCATGCCGGGCGCACGCATGTTGATGATGGTCACAATGATATTGATCGCACCCATGATTGATGAGATGCCCATCAGGTGAACGCCGAGGATAAAAAAGTCAGTGCTTGGTGGGCCGTACGTCGTCGACAGTGGCGCATAGAATGTCCAGCCGAAGTTGGGCGCGCCGCCTTCCATAAAGATTGTCGACAGCAACATGGCGAAGGCAAACGGGAGCAGCCAGAAACTGAAATTGTTCATTCGCGGCAATGCCATGTCCGGCGCCCCGATCATCATGGGAATTTGCCAGTTGGCCAAACCGACGAAGGCAGGCATCACTACACCAAATACCATCAGGAGTCCGTGCAGCGTCAACACTTGATTGTAGAAAATCGGGTCGATAAACTGGATACCTGGTTCGAAAAGCTCAAGGCGCATCAACATCGCCATTGAGCCGGCGATGAAAAACAACCCGAAACTGAGCCACAGATAAAGGGTTCCGATCTCCTTGTGATTGGTCGTGAAAAGCCAGCGTGCAGCGAAAGCCAGCAGCGGGTGGCGTTGCTTATGAATGGTCTGTGCGTGTGCAACCATCATCGAGCCTCATACACAGTTATGGGTTGAATAATGTCGTCAGTATTGTTATTCCAGCTATTGCGCTCATAGGTGATGACGGCGGCAATTTCGAGGTCGGACAATTGCGGTGCCCATGCCTGCATTTCGGTATCGGCTTTGCCTTCCATGACTCGGCCAAGATGGTCCTCGATAGCGCCAGTGGCGATTTCGCTGCCAGACAGTGCAGGGTACTTGTCCCCCTGTCCCATGCCGTCACGTTCGTGGCAAGTCGCGCAGTGTTTAACGAAGGTGGCCTCTCCAATGGTCAGCAGTTCGTTCATCGTCCAGGTCTTGGCGCGGGCAGCGACGGCGGCTTCTCCTGCCAGTTCTGCAGCAATCCTCTGGCTTTCGATCCAGGCATCGAATTCCGCCTCGGGTCGAACGTCTACCACGATAGGCATGTAGGCGTGTTTCAAGCCACACAATTCAGCGCATTGGCCACGAAAAATTCCAGTGACGGGAATGCGAGTCCAGGCTTCGTTGATGAACCCCGGAATGGCGTCCTGTTTCACCGCGAAATCGGGTAGCCACCACGAATGAATAACATCGTCGGCGGTGACTAGAAAGCGAATTTTCTTGTTGGTGGGAAGTACCAGAGGGTTGTCAACCTCAAGCAAATAATACTCTCCCTTGGGCTCAAGATTATCGATCTGTTCCTGGGGCGTGGCGATGTTGCTGTAAAAACTGATGCCCGAATCCAGATATTTGTAATGCCACTTCCATTGCGATGCGGTAATCAGCACCGTCATATCGGAATCTTCGTTGTCTTCGATATCACGCAATGCAGTCGTGGCCGGTATCGCCATCGCAACAAGAATGAGAATCGGCACGAGGGTCCAGATAATTTCGACCGTCAGGCTTTCGCTAAATGTTGCAGGTACGGGATTTCGTGATCGACGATGAGCGAACATCGAATAAAACATAACGCCGAATACGAGGAGGCCGATAATAATGCAGACCCACAAACCCATTTGATGAATTTGCTGGACACGCACGCTCATCTCGGTGATGCCTGGGCGCATGTTGAATTTTGAGGCAAGTGCGGCGTGCGGCACGCTCCACACAATCAGGACACACAGGCCGCTCTTGAGCCCGCCGGCTAAAGAAGTCATGCTTCTTGCCGCACTTTACTTGAGGGTGTTCGCAACGATGCCCCCTGGTTCTTTTTTTAAGCTTGCGCTTAGGTAGGTGGTTTAAATGCTTCAATCTCAGTTCAAGCAACAAAAAGTCTTGCTTACGTCAACGGCAGATGATTCGCCCCGTCCTTAGGTGTTTTCACTCATTGTTGCGATGTTATTTTTTCTTTAAACTCCCTTGAGCCGTGTCGTGCTTTGACATTAGCATAGGCCAAAAATTAAGCGGATGAAAGCTGGTAGTCCATCAAACCTACCTTGTTGGACTACTAGTTAACGCTGAAGCTCAATAACTGTTCGTAACTGATTGTTTCCGTCCCAGTCACGGTATCGAATTGCTGCGGATCGTTCGACCGGCCCATGCCAGTGGCCCTGGTCAACCAGCAAAAATGTGTCGCCATCGATCTTTGCCTGCCGGGGGACGCCGTTCCAGTCGGTAAATGCGATGCTCGCATTTGAGTGACGTTTCCAGTCAGTCTGGTTTTGTGGCACAAGATTGAATTTGTCGCCATGAATTCGCGCCGTCCATTTTTCATTGTTCCAGGCGACAAAGCCCATGGTGTCTTGCGCCCAGGCCTTGTTAATCGGTGGCGTACCGGTATCGGCGGTTACGCTGTACGCGATTCTTGCAGCCGAAATAACAATAAATCCGGCGGTCAAAAGACCTAACAATATTCTTGTCATAGATCTCTCCTCACTCCTGGCTGGCTTACGTGACTTGCGAGCGCCCGCTTTCGCCAGCGCGGGCACCATGCTACCGCAATCCCGGTCCATTCCAAAACGGCGGTCACGGTGCAGGTCACGCGCTTCGGCCGGTACCCTAAAAAGGGTGAGCCCTGCATGCAAAGTGCGCTGTGCGCTCTTTTTGCTATCAAATGAGCGTTATTTCGCTAGAATAGGCCCTTGAGAAGGCAAGAGTCGGCCAGGCAATCGCCGTTCGCGTTGTAATGACACGGGTGGAGGAAAGTCCGGGCTCCTTCGGACACGGCGCCAGGTAACGCCTGGAGGGCGCGAGCCCATGGCAAGTGCAACAGAAAATATACCGCCTAAGCACCCTCGGGTGCCGGTAAGGTTGAAATGGTGCGGTAAGAGCGCACCGCGCGGGTGGTAACACTCCGTGGCAAGGTAAACCCCGTCGGGAGCAAGACCAAATAGGGGAGTATGCGACCTCGTTGTCGCGCCGCCGGTTCCGAGCGGACTCCCGGGTAGGTTGCTTGAGGCAGTCGGCGACGGCTGTCCCAGATGAATGATTGCCCTACGACAGAACCCGGCTTACGGCCGGCTCTTACCTTCTCGATACTGGTCTTGAAATTAGTGTTTGCAATCATAATGTTATGAACAAAATCTCGTGATGGAATGGAAAATCCGCGCGAACCCCATGCGGCCGGTGCGCTGGGCTGCTGCAGGCCGCGGTGTCGCGGTGTTGCGACCTGTTGGTCAGTATATTTCGAGATAATGCTCCTAACTGTTTGATTTGCTGTTTCAATTCCTTGCCACAATTCGCCCGAATTTGGCCACGGTATAGCCCCTAAGTCCCTGTAGAACAACAATTATTCAAATTTGTCGGTTGACGCTGCCGGAAGCCCCTAATATAGTGGCAAGAAGTGGAGAAAAGTGGGAGGAGATGGGCTGAGTTGGCATATGCAAGCGAAGGTCATCCAATAAGAAACGTGTTCCGTGGGGCTACCAAAGTGACGTTAGATGCCAAAGGGCGTCTGGCTATTCCGAGCCGTTACCGGGCGCGGCTGGCCGAGTGTTGCGGCGGACAACTGGTGGCCACCGTGGACAGAGATTACTGCCTCTTGATTTACCCGTTTCCGGAATGGGAAATCATCGAGCAGAAACTGGTGGCGTTGCCGAGCCTGAATCGACAGGCGAGGCGGCTGCAACGTCTTATGGTTGGTTATGCGACCGAACTCGAAATCGATGGTCACGGGCGAATCCTGTTGCCGATCGAGCTTAGAGAATTTGCCGGGCTGACAAAACAGGCGATCCTGCTCGGTCAGGGCAACAAGTTCGAACTGTGGGATGAAGAAAGCTGGAATGAGAAGAGAGATTCATGGCTCAACGCAGATGACGATGTTGATCTGCCGGCGGAGCTTGAGTCGCTCTCTTTGTAGTCTGGTGAGTGCAGGCAGGAGCGGCACTGAAAAGCACATACCGGTTCTCTTGCAAACAGTACTAGATGGGCTGCGCATCAGGCCAAACGGTATTTACATAGACGGGACGTTCGGCCGCGGGGGGCACAGCAGCGCGATCTTGCAGTTATTGGGGCCCGAGGGTCGATTGTTGGCGATTGATCGTGACCCGCAGGCCATTGCGGAAGCAAGTGAAACGCTCATTGGTGATCCGCGGTTTGAATTAATAAGGGGCGAAATTGCGGAACTCAAAAATATTGCGATCGAAAGGCATCTGCTCGGCAAAGTGGATGGACTGTTACTCGACCTCGGGGTCTCATCGCCGCAACTGGATGAAGCCGGTCGCGGCTTCAGCTTTCGGACGGATGGACCACTTGACATGCGAATGGACCCGACCTCGGGTCAGGGAGCAGCGCAGTGGCTGGCAACCGTGGACGAAAAGGAACTGAGGAAAGTGTTGTTCGAATACGGCGAGGAAAGATCTGCCGGGCGAATTGCGGCCGCCATCGTCACTGCGCGCCAGCAGAAACCGATTCGACGTACGGTCGAGTTGGCCAATATCGTTGCTGCCGTGGTGCCGCAACGAGGGCGGCGCAAACATCCGGCGACAAAAACGTTTCAGGCGATTCGAATCCGTGTCAATGACGAGTTAGGACAGCTCGATGCAGCGCTTGAGGCCAGCCTTGATCTACTCAATAGAGGTGGCCGGCTTTGCGTCATCAGTTTTCATTCGCTGGAGGATCGACCCGTAAAACGATTCATGCGAAATGCATCGAAAGTGCCGGAACAATACCGCGGCATGCCGGATATTCCACAGGAATTCATGCCGCCATTGAAGCTCGTCGGCAAGGCTGTGAGTGCGTCGGAGGACGAGGTCGCGACCAATGTGCGCAGTCGCAGTGCTCACTTGAGACTCGCGGAGCGCATCTGATGGAGATGATGACAAAGCGACAACCGGTATTGCTGACATTGGTATTCGCCATCGTTTGTGTCATTTCGGCCGTGGCCGTCATTTATACGAAACATGAGTCGCGCAAATTATTTGTCAGCCTGGAGCAGTTAAACGCAGAACGGGATGCGCTCAACATCGAGTGGGGACAGTTGCAGATCGAACAAAGCACCTGGGCGACACATGCGCGAATTGAGCAAGTGGCTACCGATGAGTTGTCCTTGTCCCGGCCGAATGCGCGCCAGCTGAATGTGATCGCGAGGCGAACGAGTCCATGAGTCGAGGCGCCGAAACCAA
The DNA here is from genome assembly GCA_022563505.1 of Pseudomonadota bacterium. Taxonomy (GTDB): domain Bacteria; phylum Pseudomonadota; class Gammaproteobacteria; order Steroidobacterales; family Woeseiaceae; genus JAADHU01. The sequence goes on from JADFNG010000009.1 coordinate 35,349, forward strand.
AGAACAAATTGCCCGACGATTTGTTGCGCGTTCTGTATGTGTGTGGGTGTTTTTCGCTTTTGCCGCAATGTCTTTACTTGCTCGTGCCGTGCATCTTCAGGTTCTCAACAAGGACTTTCTTAATCAACAAGCCGATACGCGGCATCTGCGCATCGAAAAAATTAGCGCCCACCGCGGGTCTATTACCGACCGCAACGGAGAGCCACTGGCGATCAGCACACCGGTCGATAGCGTTTGGGCCAACCCCAAGAAACTCGCTACTGCCGTAGACCGGGTTGGGCAGCTCGCAGAAGCCCTCCAGTTGGACTCGCAGGCATTGATGCGCAAGATCACTCGATCGATGGACAAGGAATTTATTTACCTCAAGCGCCATCTTGACCCGGATCAGGCGCACCGAGTGATGGCGTTGAAGCTCCCGGGTGTCAATGTGCAGCGGGAGTATCGGCGTTATTACCCGTCGGGCGAAGTGACCGGACATCTGGTCGGATTCACAAACATTGATGACGATGGTCAGGAAGGGCTTGAACTGGCCTTTAATCACTGGTTGAGCGGTGAATCGGGTGCCAAGCGAGTCCTCAAGGATCGACTCGGCCGGTCCGTGGAGGACGTCGAAAGCATCCGCCCTTCGCGCCCCGGGCAGGATCTGCGGATCAGTATCGATCTCAGGTTGCAGTACCTGGCATACCGAACGCTGAAGGCTGCCATCCAGCGTTTCAATGCTGACTCCGGATCGATTGTCATGCTGGATGTGCGCACGGGCGAAGTGCTGGCGATGGTAAATCAGCCGACCTACAATCCGAACGACCGCTCCCAGTATTCTGCGGCGCGCTACCGCAATCGCGCAATCACGGATATCTTCGAACCCGGTTCGAGCATAAAACCGCTGATTATGGCGGCAGCGCTGGAAAGCGGCGACTATCGGCCCAGCAGTATCGTCGATACCTCGCCGGGGTATGTGGTCGTTGGGCCAAAAAAAATCAAGGACAGTCGCAACCTCGGTCGCATCAGTCTCACGACGATTTTGGCGCGTTCCTCCAATGTGGGCATGACCCGGGTTGCAATGTCGCTGGAGCCTGAACAGCTTTGGACGACGATGACGCGTTTTGGCCTGGGCTCGCTCACGGCCAGCGGCTTCCCGGGTGAGTCAGCGGGCTTGTTGACTCATTACAGTCACTGGCAGCCGGTTAGTCAGGCGACGCTTTCTTACGGTTACGGTGTTTCGGTGACACCCTTGCAACTGGCGCAGGCGTATGCCGCGTTGGGCAGCGATGGAATCATTCGTCCCATTTCTCTGATTGCGCTGGACCAACCGAGCGAGGGTAAGCGCATATTGCGGCCGGAAACGGCGCGTGCGGTACGCCGTATGCTGGAAGATGTCGTGCGACCCGGCGGTACCGGTACCAAAGCGAGCGTTGCTGGCTATCGTATTGCGGGCAAAACCGGTACGGCCTGGAAGTCTGCCGTCGGAGGCTACTCCGAGGACAGGTACTTCTCCATTTTTGCCGGGCTGGCGCCTGCAAGTGACCCTCGTCTCGTCGCCGTCGTCGTTATCGATGAACCCAAAGGGGACCTCTACTACGGCAGCGATGTTGCTGCACCGGTATTTGCCGACGTGATGTCCGAATCGTTACGTCTTCTCGCGGTGCCGCCCGACGCATTGCCGGCGAGCGATTCTCTCGACCTGATGCAGGCAATGAGTCAATGAGTATGCCGGCAGAGATTCTACAATCTGACCTCACCCTGCAGCAGTTGCTGGCGGGATTTGTTGACGCGCCGCCGCTCCCCATTGCGGGAATTGCGGACGATAGTCGACAGTTGCAAGCGGGCGACGTTTTCCTGGCATGGCAGGGTGCCGCGGCGCATGGGCTGAAGTTTACTGCCGCCGCGATTGAAGCCGGAGCGACCGCCATTGTCTGGGATGCAGATACTGGTGACGCGTCTCTGGCGGTGGGAGATGCCGCTTTTTTCGCAGTAGAGGGTCTTGCCGGTCATCTGGGCGAAATTGCGAACCGGTGGTATGACCGGCCCTCAAGAGCCGTCAAGGTCATTGGCGTTACGGGGACCAACGGCAAGACAACCGTGGCATCGATGGTTGCTCAATGCCTGCAGAAACTCGGCAGCCCGTGTGCATATATCGGCACGCTCGGGTCCGGGTTCAACGGCGTGGTCAATGATCTGGGCATGACCACGCCACCGTGTCTGGAACTGCAACGGCAACTTGCAACGTTTCGTGATGCGGGCGCAAGCCATGTTGCCCTCGAGGTGTCATCGCATGCACTGGTTCAAGGCCGGGTTGACGGTGTGCAGTTTGATGCCGTTATTTTCACCAACCTGAGTCGCGATCACATCGACTACCATGGCGACATGCGTGCCTATGGAGAGGCCAAAGCTCGCCTTTTCACTGCGTGCGAAGCGCGGCATCGAATCATCAACGTGGATAGCGAATTTGGTCAGGACCTGGCCGGGCGCTGTGGCAGCAATGTGGTCACGGTATCGACGCGGTTCGATCGAGTTGCCAATGGCCGGCCTTACGTATTCGTTCGTTCAGTGGTGACCACGCCAGTGGGTTCGCGTGTCACGATCAATAGCACCTGGGGTAACGGAGACATCGAGATATCACTGCCGGGTGACTTTAACGTCGCCAACGTAGTGGCTGTACTGGCATTGCTCCTGAGCTGGAACATATCTCTTGCCGATGCCTGCGAGGTTGTGGGTCAGGTCAAAGCGCCACCGGGGCGTATGCAGATGGTTGCTGAATCCGAGGTCGGCACCGTGCCCACTGTGTTTGTTGATTATGCCCATACGCCGGCCGCTCTTGAGGCCGCGCTGCGTGCATTGCGACCCCATACCAAGGCGAAAATCTGGTGCGTATTCGGGTGTGGTGGTGACCGTGACCGGGGGAAACGGCCACAAATGGGCAAAATTGCCAGCCGTCTGGCGGATCGGGTCATTGTCACCAATGACAATCCCCGCAGTGAGGCAGCTGAGCAAATAATGGCTGACATACTTGGCGGGATGGACAACAGTGCCCTGGCGATAGAGAACAGGGCTACAGCGATCGCCCGCGCCATTCATGATGCGGAACCCGGCGACGTTATTTTCATCGCCGGCAAAGGGCATGAAGACTATCAGTTGATCGCTGATGAGCGACTCGATTTTTCTGATTACGAGGTGGTGCGAGCCAATATAAACAAGCGCTTGAAAGAGGTGGGTGATCCGTGATGGAGAGTACCCTGATGCAAGCGGCAAAGTCGATGCAGGGCGAGTTGCACGGCATCGACACCTTGTTTCGCGGTGTCAGCACAGATACGCGCACGTTGCGTGAGGGCGAGCTGTTTTTTGCGCTGCATGGGCCAAACTTTGATGGCCGGGAATTCGTTGTGGCAGCGGCAACGAAACAGGCGGTCGCTGCGGTTGTGAACAAGCCGGTTGATGCGGAAATAGCGAACATAACCGTCGACGATACGCGTGTCGCGCTGGGCAAATTGGCGGCTTCATGGCGCAAGCAAATGCCTGCCAGGGTGATTGCAATTACGGGCAGCAATGGCAAGACAACCGTTAAAGAGATGGTCGCTGGCTGCTTGTCCCTGGGCGCATCAACCCTGGCGACGCAGGGAAACCTCAACAACGATATCGGTTTGCCTCTCATGCTGCTGCGACTCGGTCGCGAGCACGAGTATGGAGTGTTCGAGCTCGGAGCAAACCACCCGAACGAGATTGCTTGCCTCGCAGCGATGGCACAGCCGCATGTGGTGCTGATCACCAATGCGGCGGCGGCACATCTGCAAGGTTTCGGCAGTATTGCCGGTGTCGCACGCGCCAAGGGTGAAATTCTGCAGAGTCAGCAGGCACCCGAGTGCGCGATTTTGAATCGTGACGATGAGTATTACAATTTGTGGAAATCCATGGCCAAAGGCATGGCCATTCTCTCTTTTGGAATGAATCCGCAGGCGGACATGCAGGCAACTCAGATCAGGTCAACCAGCAATGGGTCTGCATTCACGCTGGTCTTGCCGGATACGACGCTGGAAATTTCTTTGCCGCTTGCCGGCACGCATAACGTCTTAAACGCCTGCGCAGCAGCTGCGGCATCAACGGCGCTGGGTATATCACCGGCACAAATCAAAGAGGGTCTTGAAAAAGTCCAGCCGGTTTCCGGGCGGTTGCAAGCGATTGATGGTCTGCGTGGTATCCATCTGTTCGATGACAGCTACAACGCGAATCCGGCAAGCGTCATCGCCGCAGCTGAATTTATTGCAGCGAAACAGGGTGAATCCTGGTTGGTGCTTGGCGACATGGCGGAGCTTGGAGCGGATGCAGCGCTTTTGCATGAGTCTGTCGGGCAGGCTGTGCGTGAAGCTGGCATTAGTCGTCTCTTTACAACCGGCAAACAGTCCCGACGAACATCCGCAGCATTTGGAGAGAACGCCGAGTGGATCGAATCGGTTAGCGATTTGGCTGAAGCATTGATTGCTGCGCTCAAATCGTCGTTGCCGGAACACGGTGCGATCAATGTCCTGGTCAAAGGGTCGCGGTCAATGCAAATGGAGCGTGTGGTCAGCGCACTGACGCGCGCATTCAAAGGGCAGGGGAAGTAGCGATGCTGCTCTATTTGACTAACTACCTTGCGCAATTTGAATCGGGTTTCGCGGTTTTCAATTACCTCACTTTGCGTGCAATCATGGGTGCCCTGACTGCACTGGTGATTTCATTTGTAATCGGCCCGAAAATGATCGCGAAGTTGAGTGTGAATCAGGTTGGCCAACCTGTGCGCAGCAATGGCCCGGCGTCGCATTTACCGAAAGCCGGCACACCAACAATGGGTGGTGCGCTTATTCTGACGGCGATCGTTGTGAGCACCGTGTTGTGGGCCGACCTTGAGAATCGATTCATCTGGATCGTTTTGTTTGTCACGCTGGCATTCGGGGTCATCGGATATGTTGATGACTACAAGAAACTCATCTTGCAGGACCCTGCCGGCTTGTCAGCATGGAAGAAGCTGTTTTGGCAGTCTGTAGTCGCGTTAATCGCGGCCGTGTTGCTTTACCTGATGGCGGTCGACGAGACCAGCACCTCGTTACTCATCCCCTATTTCAAGGATCTTTCTGTGCCCCTGGGAAAGCTGCAGATCATTGTGACTTTCTTTTTTATCGTTGGTTTCAGTAACGCCGTCAACTTAACGGATGGCCTTGACGGTCTGGCGATTATGCCAACAGTCCTTGTGGGTGGTGCACTCGGCCTGTTTGCTTACGTGACAGGAAACGTAAATTTTTCGGCCTATCTTGATATTCCGTACGTGGCCGGCACGGGCGAAATCTTGGTCTTTTGCGCGGCCCTTGGCGGCGCGGGGCTGGGTTTCCTCTGGTTTAACACTTACCCGGCACAGGTCTTCATGGGTGATATTGGTGCCCTGGCTCTGGGCGCTGCGCTTGGCGTGGTCGCCGTTATTGTGCGGCAGGAGATTGTTCTCGCCATCATGGGTGGCGTGTTTGTTGTCGAAACTCTCTCCGTAATTATTCAGGTCGTCTCTTTCAAATTAACCGGCAAGCGCGTTTTTCGCATGGCACCACTCCATCATCATTTTGAGCTAAAAGGCTGGGCGGAGCCCAAGGTGATTGTGCGTTTCTGGATCATCACCGTTATTTTGGTTCTGGTCGGTCTCGCGAGTCTGAAAATCCGATGAGCGCTGCGCAGAGAAAAACGAAAGCAGGCAAAGCAGCAACCGCTACGACGCCGGTCGATCTGGTCTTTGGGGTGGGTAAGACCGGGTTATCGATCGCACGTTACCTGCGGCGCAAAGACATCAGCGCCATCTACGTTGACAGTCGCAGTGAACCACCGGGACTCGAGGAACTGAAAGAAATTGATCCTGATGCGGCCATTGTTCTTGGCAAGCTGACCAGGAAATTACTCAAGGGCATCGAGCGAATTATCGTATCCCCGGGTATTCCGGATAGTGAGTCGTTGCTGGTGAAGGCCCGCAAGGCCGGTATCGAGATTGTGTCCGATATTGAATTGTTCGTTCAGGATACGAAGACGGATTTTGTTGCGATCACGGGTTCCAATGGAAAAAGCACAGTGACAACCCTGGTTGCACTGATGTGCAAGTCGGCCGGCAGGAATGTGCTTGCCGGAGCCAATCTCGGTGAGCCAGCGCTCGATCTGCTCGATGAAGACAAGCCCGATATATTCGTGCTTGAATTGTCCAGCTTTCAATTGCAACGCACACAATATCTGCCAGCGAAAGTGTCGGTATTGCTGAATGTATCTCCCGATCACCTCGACTGGCATGCGAGTGAAGATGAGTATCGCGAAGCCAAGTACCGGGTTTTCACAGATGCGCAGGCAGCAGTTTTCAATCGCGACGACCCGGCGGCCGAAGAATGCATTGCGGAAGGTGTTCCGCGCATCAGTTTTGGGGTCGATGCACCGGCAGAGGGTCAATACGGCATCGTCACTGAAAATGGCATCGATTATCTGGCACGCGGTGACAAACTCTTGCTTGCCAGTACGGAAATGGCGTTGATTGGTGTCCACAACCATGCAAATGCACTGGCGGCACTGGCCACGGGCGAACTTATCGGTCTCGACATATCTGCCATGTTGCAGGTGCTATACGAGTTTCCCGGATTGCCGCATCGAATGCAGTTCGTGGCCCGTATTGGTGGCGTTGATTACATCAATGATTCGAAGGCAACCAATGTCGAAGCGGCAATTGCATCAGTCCGCTCTGTATCCGGGCAGGTGGTGCTGATTGCCGGCGGCCAGGGAAAGGGTGGAGACTTCGATCACTTAGCCCTGGCGATACGGGAAAAACTGTGTGCGGCTATTGTGATGGGTGAAGATGCCGAGCTTATCGCCAGGGCGCTGGGCTCATTGGTGCCGGTACATCGCGCTTCCACGTTATCCGAAGCAGTCATTGAGGCCAGCGCATTGGCCCGCAGCGGAGACACTGTCTTGCTGGCGCCGGCTTGCGCGAGTTTCGATCAGTTCGATAACTTTATGCGGCGCGGTGAAAAGTTTTGCGCTTCGGTGCGGGAGTTGGCCGCATGAGCTTGCAGACCGTAACCATGCCCTTCCCGGCGAGACTGAAAACGCCCCTGCAGATTGATCCGGTCCTGTTCACCATCACAGTCGCGCTGTTACTGGGTGGATTCGTCATTCTTGCGTCCGCATCGATGTCGATTTCCGACAGCAGCTCTGGTAATCCCTTCCATTACGTGGAGCGCCAGTTTCTGGCAGCTTTAATCGGCATATGCGGAGCATTTGTCTGCATCCTCATACCGATGCAAGTTTGGCGAAACCTGGGCCCGTTGTTGTTGCTGGTTGGCTTCGCATTGCTGCTTGTCGTCCTGATTCCAGGCGTTGGTTACACGGTCAATGGCAGCACACGCTGGATGCGCATCGGGGTCATGAATCTGCAGGTATCTGAACCTGCCCGTTTGTGTATTCTCTTGTATATTGCGGGTTACCTGGTGCGGCACAACAAGTCGTTGCGGGACAGTTTCGTTGGCTTTTTTCGCCCAATGCTGCTGCTCGTCGCTGCCTCCGTCCTGTTGCTTGCGGAACCCGATTTTGGTGCCGCGATCGTCTTGCTCGCGACCGCATTGGCGATGTTGTTTGTTGCCGGCGCGAGACTCAGAGACTTTTTTATCTTCTTCAGTGTGGCGGTCATTACGATGGCGATACTGGCGATCAGTTCACCGTATCGGTTGAAACGCCTGACCGGTTTTTTGGATCCCTGGTCCGACCCCTACAATTCGGGCTTTCAATTGACACAATCCCTGATCGCGATAGGGCGGGGCGAGTGGTTTGGCGTCGGTCTTGGCGACGGCGTACAAAAACTTTTTTATCTTCCGGAAGCGCACACCGATTTCGTATTTGCCGTATTTGCGGAAGAGTTCGGCCTGCTGGGCTCGGTGACGTTAATCGCCCTGTTTCTTGCATTGCTCTGGCGAATATTTCGCCTCGCGATTCGGGCGGCGAAATCAGACCGCCTGTTTGAGGCATACATTGCTGTGGGCATAGGAACCTGGCTCGGACTGCAGGCATTTATCAATCTCGGCGTGAACATGGGTCTCTTGCCGACCAAAGGGCTCACATTGCCGCTAATCAGCTATGGCCGGAGCAGCCTGATCATAACCATCATCAGCATCGGCATCCTGTTGCGGATCCATCACGAGTTGGTCGTGGATGCGCGGCCGACGAATCGCAAGTCGTCGAAACGGCGGCGCAAATGAACGGCGGCCCAATTCTGGTTATGGCGGGCGGCACCGGTGGGCACGTTTACCCGGCGCTGGCTGTTGCGGAAGCGCTCAGGGCGCAGTCACGCGAAATTGTCTGGCTTGGAACACGCCGTGGCCTTGAGGCCCGCGTCGTTCCAGCCGCCGGCATACGCATCGAATGGGTGAGTATTCATGGTTTGCGTGGTAAGGGAAACATGGCACTGATTGCGGCGCCATTCAGGCTTTGCTACGCACTTTTCCAGTCGCTTCGCATCGTCGCCCGGCACCAACCCGCGGTGGTCCTCGGCATGGGCGGCTTCGTGAGCGGGCCCGGCGGCCTGGCGGCCTGGTTAATGCGGCGCCCGCTGATCATTCATGAGCAAAATGCAGTTTCAGGATTAACAAATCGTCTTCTGGCGCGTCTTGCCCGGGTTGTGCTGCAAGCCTTCCCGGGCAGTTTTTCTTCCCGCGTCGATGCGCAAGCGATTGGTAATCCAGTCCGTGCCGACATTGCCGCCATCGCGGATCCAGAGACACGCTTGACGGATCGCCAGGGTCCAGTGCGCATACTGGTGCTGGGCGGTAGCCAGGGTGCGCTTGCGTTGAACAGGGTCTTGCCAGCAGCGCTCGCACGCCTGCACCGTGATATTCCCCTGGTCGTCCGACATCAGGCAGGCGAGCACAAGCTTGCCGAGGCAAAGGAGGCTTATCGTGAGTCCGGCGTAGAAGTCGAATTGCTGGCGTTCATCGAAGACATGGCAGGGGCATACAGCTGGGCCGATCTTGTTGTTTGCCGCGCGGGCGCATTGACCGTCGCCGAGATTGCGGCTGCCGGATTACCGGCCATCTTTATTCCTTTTCCCGCTGCTGTTGACGACCACCAGACGGCAAATGCGATGCCGATGGCGAAAGCCGGCGCCGCCACGATCATCGACGAGAGTGTACTGAGCGCAGAGTCGCTTGCGGACACGCTTCGAGGCTGGCTCGGGAATCGCGAGCAGCTGCGAGAGCGTGCCGGCATTGCACGATCCTTCGCGACGCCGAATGCGCTGGCCGACATTACAAACGCCTGTCTTGAGCTTGCGGGAGCGCGGCCGTGATTCAGCGAATGCGGCGAATTAATTGTGTGCATTTTGTCGGCATTGGCGGCTCCGGGATGTGCGGAATTGCCGAGGTGATGCTAAGTCTTGGTTACCAGGTGCAAGGGTCTGACCTCAAAAATAATGCACAGGTTGAAAGACTGGGCGGACTTGGCGCAAAAATCTTTATCGGCCATGCCGAGGAAAATATTCTCGATGCCGATGCGATCGTCGTCTCCAGCGCCGTCGACGATTCGAATCCGGAAGTTGCGGCAGCCAGGGCCGCTCTGCTGCCGATCGTGCCGCGTGCCGAGATGCTTGCCGAGCTTATGCGTTTCCGATACTCGATTGCGGTTGCCGGTACGCACGGAAAAACGACGGTGACGAGTCTTGTTGCCAGTGTGCTGGCGGAAGCCGGACTCGATCCAACTTTCGTCATTGGCGGTCGCCTGAAGAGCGCCGATGCGAATGCCCGTCTCGGCCTGGGCGACTACCTGGTTGCCGAGGCAGATGAGAGTGACGCATCCTTCACGCACCTCAAGCCGATGCTGGCGATCGTCACCAATATCGATGCCGAGCACATGTCAACTTACGATGGCGATATCGGCAAACTGCGGCAGGGTTTCATTGATTTCCTGCACAATCTGCCCTTTTACGGGCTTGCCATTCTTTGTTCGGATGATGCCGGTGTTAATGCGGTGCTCGGCCAGGTTGGGCGCTCGACCGTGACCTATGGTATTGAAAGCGGCGCCGATATTCGCGCTGAAAATATTCAATTCGCGGGAAATCTTACGACATTCGATGTGGTGCGTGCCGATCAGGAAGCACTGTTGCAAATCAAGCTGCACCTGCCAGGCATGCATAACGTTCGCAATGCGCTTGCGGCGATTGCGGTTGCCGGCGAATTGCAAATTGGCGACCAGGCATTGATGAAGGCGCTGGAAACATTTGCGGGCATTGATCGACGTTTTCAGCACTACGGCGATATTCAAACCGAAAATGGCCGCATCATGCTGGTTGATGATTACGGTCATCATCCAACCGAAATTGCCGCTACGGTCGATGCAGCTCGAGGAGGCTGGCCCGGTCGCCGCATTGTGCTCGTGTTCCAGCCGCACCGTTACACCCGGACTCGAGATCTGCTGGATGACTTCGCGAACGTGCTCTCGACGGTTGACGTTTTGATCCTGCTGGAAGTGTATGCCGCTGGTGAAGACGCGATCGCCGGGGCGGACGGACGAGGTATTGCGCGCGCCGTTCGTTCACGCGGTGGCGTCGAACCGGTGTTTGTTGAAGCGCTTGACGAACTGGCGCCCGTATTGACCGGCCTCGTCCGTGAGGGCGACTTGTTACTGACGATGGGTGCCGGCGATATCGGTGTCTGGGCGGCACGTTTGCCGGAGCTCCTTGCCAGCAAACCCAGACTTACGGTGCAGTCATGATGGCGACACAGCAGCATGATTCCTTGCGCGGTGAGTTGCGCTTCAACGAGCCCATGAGTCGTCACACGTCCTTGCGCGTCGGCGGACCGGCTGAGCAATTCTTTCGCCCTGTCGATCTCGACGATTTGTCATTGTTTCTGGGTGATCTGGAGCCGAATACGCCCGTGTTCTGGTTCGGTCTCGGCAGCAATCTTCTGGTTCGCGATGCCGGCCTGCCGGGAGTGGTCATTGCTGCCTCAAGACTGTCACGTGACCTCGAGCGGATTGGCGATCACCTTGTACGAGCGGGTGCCAGCGTTACCTGCACGCAGCTATCCCGGCAATGTATTCGCTGGGCGTTCGGGCCATCGGAGTTTTTTGCCGGTATTCCAGGCACCCTTGGCGGCGCACTCGCAATGAATGCCGGGGCCCACGGCAATGAAACCTGGGAACGAGTGTTGAGCGTGCGCACGATAGATCGTCATGGCGAGATCCGAGACCGCTTGCCAGCGGACTACGACATAGGATATCGCAGCGTGGTTGGCCCGCCGAACGAGTGGTTCGTTGAAGCTACGCTGCAGTTCGATCCTGCCGTAAATGCCACCATGGATGCACAAAAGGCCATGCTCGAGCGTCGCAAGTCGACACAGCCACTGGGTTTGCCAAGCTGTGGCTCTGTGTTCCGTAATCCACCCGGTGGTCACGCGGCGCAATTGATTGAATCTGCCGGTCTGAAGGGTCATCGCATTGGTGGTGCAGAGGTGTCAAGCAAACATGCCAACTTCATAATCAATGTTAATAACGCAACAGCCTCTGACATTGAAAGCCTGATCACTTTTGTGCACGACACCGTGAAAGAGGCTCACGGGGTCGATCTGATCCATGAAGTTCGCATCGTTGGCGGGGCCGTGAAATGAGTGCCTTGCAGACCACGTCGCGTGTTGAAATACACAACCCTGCCGATTTCGGTCGAGTCGCAGTCATGTCTGGCGGCATCTCCAGCGAGCGCGAGGTCTCATTGCGAAGCGGTATTGCCGTTCTCGAAGCGCTGCAGAAATGTGCTGTGGATGCCCACGCCTGGGATCCTGCCGAGAAAAGCCTGCAGGACTTTGCCCGCGCCGGGTTTGCTCGTGTCTGGATTGCGCTGCACGGGCCAGGTGGTGAAGACGGTGCCATTCAGGGTGCGCTGGAGTGGCTGGACACTCCGTATACCGGCAGTGGCGTGATGGCATCGGCGCTTGCGATGGACAAGATTCGGAGCAAACACCTGTTCCGCGCGGCAGGCATCGCCACCCCGGATTACCGAGTGGTTCGTGACAAGGGTGACGCAATGCTTGCGGCGGAAGATTTGGGTTTTCCCCTGGTGTTGAAACCGGCAGGCCAGGGATCCAGCATCGGCATGAGCAAAGTGTTTGCAGCGGGTGAACTCGGTGAGGCGGTCGAACAGGCGCTCGGGTTTGATGGTCATGCGCTGGCGGAACGTTGCATTGTTGGTGAAGAGGTCACCGTTGCTGTTCTGCAGGGTGAAGCACTGCCGAGCATTCGTATCGAAACACCGCGTGTTTTTTTCGATTATCGTGCGAAATACGAAAGCGAGAATACAAAATACATTTGCCCGGGTGCGGAGGACAGCGAGCTTGAGGATCGCTACAGGGCCGTCGCGGTAAAAGCTTTCGATGAACTCGGCTGCACTGGCTGGGGTCGCGTCGACTTCATGAGAGGGAAGGGCGGCGAGCCACAGGTGCTTGAGGTCAACACCATACCGGGCATGACCAGTCATAGCCTTCTGCCGATCGCGGCGCAAGCGGCCGGCATCGATTTTTCCGAACTCTGTTGGCGTGTCCTCGAGACGAGCATCAGCGCGACATGCAGCGATGGAATCAAGGGGGTTGCTGCCAATGGCGCGTAAGCAAGCAAAGCGACGGAAGCAACAGCAAGCGCGGAGCTGGCGTATGCCATCGATTCCATTTGCCCGCATTTCGCGGCTGGTGCTCGCCGCGGTCGTCGTGCTTTTTAGCTATCGCTTTAGTGCTGCACTTCTGGATCAACCCATTCAATCCATCACGATTGACGGACCATTCCAGCGCGTCAGCGCTTTGCAGATTGAGGAAGCAATCAGCAGCGAACTTGATGCAGGGTTCCTGAGCGCCAATTTGCAGGAGATTCAGGATCGAATCGTTTCTTTGCCGTGGATCGACCAGGCAAGCGTTGGTCGACGTTGGCCGGACAGGCTTGAGATCAGTGTTAGCGAACAAGTACCCGCTGCATGCTGGGGAGAACGGGGATTGCTGAACGTTCGCGGAGAACTCTTCGTCACTGATGCGCGGCATATTCCGGCCGAACTACCGCGTTTGAGTGGACCGGAGGGACGCTCGTCGGAAGTAGCCAAAATGTATCTCGACGTCCGGGAACGCTTGATCCCAATTGGCTTGAATCTCCGTCGCGTGAATCTGGATGCGCGTGGCGCATGGCAGTTGACTTTGCAAGACGGCATAGCCATTCGCCTCGGACGTCGCAATATTCAGGAACGCAAGGATTTGTTTCTGCAAGTGGTTGCAAACATCGTATCGAATCGCGAAGCGGATATTGATTTCATCGACATGCGTTACAACAACGGTTTTACCATCGCCTGGAAAAAGGATGCTGAAGCAGCCAGGCCGATGGGCAGAACATCATTGCGCGAGCACATGGTTGCGGGGCGAATTGAATGATTGCTCTGACAGAACAGCGATGCAGTGCGCAAACAGGGCTTCCTGAGTGAACAAGAATACGGATAAGAGAATGATCGTCGGTTTGGATATCGGTACATCCAAAGTCGTCGCCATCGTGGGCGAAGTCAATGATCTCGGCGAGATCGAAGTCATCGGCATTGGCTCACATCCGTCGCGCGGCCTCAAGAAAGGTGTGGTCGTGAATATTGAGTCAACCGTGCACTCGATTCAGCGAGCCGTAGAAGAGGCTGAACTGATGGCGGGTTGTGACATTCATTCGGTTTATGCGGGTATCGCGGGCAGTCACATTCGGAGCCTCAATTCACACGGCATCGTTGCGATTCGGGACAAGGAAGTGAGTCACAGCGATGTCGACAGAGTCATTGATGCTGCACGCGCGGTCGCAATTCCGGCGGATCAGAGAATTTTGCATATTCTTCCGCAGGAATTCCTGATTGACAATCAGGAAGGAATCCGCGAACCGATCGGCATGTCGGGTGTTCGCCTGGAGGCGAAAGTGCACATGGTGATGGGTGCCGAGAGTGCAGCGCAAAATATTATCAAGTGTGTACAGCGTTGCGGACTGGAAGTGGATGACATTGTGCTTGAGCAACTCGCGTCGAGTTACTCGGTATTGACCGAGGACGAAAAAGAACTGGGCGCCTGCCTCGTCGATATTGGCGGCGGCACGACCGATCTGGCGGTCTTTGTCGGCGGCGCCATTCAGCATACGGCGGTGATTCCGATCGCAGGTGATCAGGTTACCAACGATATCGCTGTATCCATGCGCACACCGACCCAGTACGCAGAGGAAATCAAGATCAAGTATGCCTGTGCATTGTCGCAGCTCGCGAATCCGGATGAAACGATTGAAGTACCCAGCGTCGGGGATCGGCCGCCACGCCGGCTGGCCAGGCAAACACTGGCGGAAATAGTTGAACCGCGGTTTGAAGAATTGTTTGGCCTGATTCGCGATGAATTGCGTCGTAGCGGCTTTGAGGAATTGATTGCCGCCGGTGTAATCATCACAGGCGGAAGTTCCAAAATGGAGGGTGCCGTCGAACTTGCGGAAGAAGTGTTCCACATGCCCGTGCGCCTTGGGTCACCGCAATACGTCACTGGCTTGCTCGACGTTGTGCGCAACCCGATCCATGCCACGGGTGTCGGTTTGTTGCTGTATGGCTACAAAAGCATGATGCGAAAAGAGAGCAGAAGCACACCAATATCCGGGGCATTGGTGGACGTATGGGGCCGCATGAGGTCGTGGTGCCAGGGACAGTTTTAGAGTGTTGTCGAAAATCGAAGAGTGAGTTTTATAAATAATCAAGGATTCCTGAGCGGAGGAAAAACACATGTTTGAATTAATGGATACGCACAGTCAGAGTGCGGTAATCAAGGTAATCGGTGTTGGCGGAGGTGGCGGCAACGCGGTTGCGCACATGGTCAATGCCGGCATCGATGGCGTCGATTTCGTTTGCATAAATACGGATGCACAGGCACTGAATATCGCCCGTGTCCGTACCGCGTTGCAGATCGGCTGCAACATAACAAAAGGGCTCGGAGCCGGTGCGGACCCGGAGGTAGGGCGGCAGGCGGCGATGGAGGACCGGGATCGGATCGTCGAGGTGATTGACGGTGCGGACATGCTGTTCATTACGGCCGGCATGGGTGGTGGCACGGGTACCGGAGCGACACCGGTGGTTGCGCAAGCTGCCAAGGAACTGGGAATCTTAACCGTGGCAGTGGTGACGCGTCCGTTCGAAATGGAAGGTGCCAAGCGCATGGCGATTGCAGACTCTGGTATCGCGGAATTGGGCAAATACGTTGATTCGCTGATTACGATTCCAAACGAGAAATTGCTAACCGTTCTCGGCGGTGAAACGACCTTGCTGGATGCGTTCCGTGCCGCCAATCAGGTGCTCCAGGGCGCCGTGCAGGGTATTGCAGAACTCATTACGCGACCGGGATTGATCAATGTGGATTTTGCAGATGTCCGGACTGTCATGTCCGAGATGGGCATGGCGATGATGGGAACCGGCGTTTCGTCGGGTGAAGATCGCGCACGGGAAGCGGCGGAAGCCGCAATATCGAGCCCGCTGCTGGAAGATATCAACCTGGCCGGTGCGAACGGCATTCTGATCAATGTTACGGCCGGCATGAATCTGTCGATTGGCGAGTTCCAGGAAGTGGGCAATACGATCAAGGAATTCGCAGCCAAAAATGCAACGGTCGTCATCGGCACGGTCATTGATCCGGATATGACCGATGAGATTCGGGTTACGATTGTTGCAACAGGTCTTGGACAAGAAGCCGCGCAATTGCAGCCGCCGATACGAGTTATCAAGAGACCTGCCGAAGTGCGCGAGCCAAACTATCACACGCTCGATAAACCCACGGTGCAGAGAAAGCGTGCGGATGGCGATGGACTTGAGGGTGGCGGATTGCAGGAAGAGTTACTGGATATACCCGCATTCCTGCGACGCCAGGCTGACTGATAGCAAGCTGGCAAATCCAGTTGTTCGCCGGCCAGCGTGTGTATCTTAACTCACTCGATACGTACGCTGATCTCCGCCCCCGGCGAACAGGTGTTCGCAGAAGCGGCACCCTGCCGCTTCTGCGGTCAGCCGAATCCGCATTGTGTTAGGCTCTCACATCGTTTCAACTGAAACACTTGGCACAAAACTATAAAAAGTTTGTCAATGTTACGACAGCGAACACTAAAAACATCCATTCGTGCCACCGGGATCGGTCTGCACACGGGCAAAAAAGTCTATATGACATTACGTCCGGCGGCGGTGAATACCGGCATTGTATTCCGCCGCGTGGACCTTGAGGATCCCGTTGATATTCCCGCTGACGCCTTGCTTGTCGGTGAAACGATGTTGGGAACGACGTTGGTCAAGGACGGCGTCAAGGTCGCCACGGTCGAACATCTGATGTCGGCGCTGGCAGGCCTCGGCATCGATAATCTTGCTGTTGATTTGTCGGCACCCGAAGTGCCCATCATGGATGGCAGTGCCGGCCCTTTCATGTACCTGTTGCAGTCGGCCGGAATCGAAGAACAGGATGCGGCGAAACGATTTATTCGCATCAAGAAGCGGGTTCGCGTTGAGGAGGACGACAAGTGGGCGGAATTTTCGCCGTTCAACGGCTTCAAAGTCAATTTCAAAATATCTTTCAATCACCCTGTGTTCAACAAGATTCGCCAGGATGCCTCGATCGATTTTTCGACGACGTCGTTTGCGAAAGAAGTGAGCCGGGCGCGGACGTTCTGTTTCTTGCGTGATGTCGAAACGTTACGTGCTCGAAACCTGATGCTCGGTGGCAGCATGGACAATGCGATCGTTCTGGATGATTTTCGTATATTGAATGAGGACGGATTGCGCTATACCAATGAATTTGTGATCCACAAGATTCTCGACGCGATCGGCGATATCTTCTTGTTGGGCCATGGCTTGATTGGCGAATTTACGGCACACAAATCCGGACATGGGCTCAACAATAAATTGTTGCGAGCATTACTGGACGACAAGTCGGCGTGGGAAGAAATAACGTTTGATGACGAGTGCAAGGCTCCGATTTTCTATGCTTCGCCGGCTTACTCGTGATGCAATACTTTATTCAGTAACGCGCGGTGTTACGGACCCGCTGCCGACGCGGATACGGAAACTCGTCACAGTGGTGCCACCGCTGCTTGCGGCCTGCATCAGTTTTTGTCCCTCAAAGCGTAGTTTTGCGGCCCAGGCAGAGCTGCTGGCGACCACCACCAGTTCGCCGTCAGCGCGCACATTGGCGGCGAGCAGCGACAGGGCCGCGTCCGGATCCAGTTCGGCCCGCAGTCGGGTGGTCAGGTGGTCCAGGTCCTTGGCGCGCTGAATGATCTTCCCAAGGGCGTTGCCGGTGCTGGTGTTGAGCAGTTTGTCGAGGCGAATAATGGACATGTTAAAGTGTGACGTAGTTGGCGAAACGGTGGCTTGCCGGTGACCGGCATCATGGTTCCCGGATGTTGATCTTGTAATAGAAAGCCACATTATGCATATTGACGCACTCGACAACGGCATACCCGGCGAAAGACGGGGACGCAAAACCACCGATCTAAGGGGCCTGGAGTCCTAGGACAGCGGGGCTACCGAAGTGATTATTGATGACGGGCCGACAATAACGACAGAGCGCCAGCCATGGCAGCGGGTTCGGTTATTAATAAACTATAAAACAATAGCTTATCGAGAACGAATAGCGCATTTGGGGCGCAGCAGATGAATGTAGTCATCTTCGGCAACGGATTTGGAAGGGCCATACAGGTCAACCTGGCGGGTCGCACAGCGATCGCGATGGGGGCTTTTTTTGCGACCACTTTGTGCGCCGCAGCATTTCTGGGTGGATTCTGGTTTTCTGCGCAAACTGGCTCGGGCGTGCGTATTGAAAAGATCCGGCAACTGACCACTGAACTGGATGCAGAGCGACTTGCAATCGCTGCCACACGACAACACACGGAAGACACACTGGACGCGCTGGCTATTCGTATTGGCCAGATGAATGCGCGAGTGATTCGACTGGATGCTCTTGGTCGCCGGCTGATTGATATGGCGGATATTGCGGATGGCGAGTTTGATTTCGATGCCGCTCCGGCAATGGGTGGCCCTGAGGAGCCGGAGTTGGCTGCCGGATCGGCCGCTGTGCCGGAAGTTGTGGCATTGATGGCCAATCTTGGCGGTCAGCTCGATAGCCATGAGGCTCAGTTAGCGGTTCTGGAAGGCGTGCTGATGAACAAGAGTCTCAGCGAGCGTGTCTACCCGAAGGGCAGGCCGGTCAAGTCTGGCTGGATGTCCTCCTATTTCGGTCGCCGCACAGATCCTTTCACGGGCAAGTCGGCCAATCACCGCGGTATCGACTTTGCGGGTAAGCAGGGTGCCGAAATTATTGCGGTCGCCGATGGCGTCGTTACCTGGTCGGCAGCACGCTATGGCTACGGTGAAATGGTCGAGATCACTCACGGCAATGGTTATGCGACCCGTTACGCGCACAATTCGGAAAACCTGGTCAGGGTCGGCGAAGAGGTTCGTAAGGGACAAGTCGTTGCATTGATGGGCGAAACGGGGCGTGCTACGGGGCCTAATCTGCATTTTGAAGTGCTGCTCCGTGGACAGCAAATTAATCCGGTCAAGTTCGTTCGGCAGGCCGAATAGCCCAATTTCCGCAAGTCGACCCGGATCGGCTTGTAATCCTCTCGAAAGTCGCACTTAATAGCGCTTATTCAGCCGTCTGTGCAGACAAATCCAGGCGTCCTCCGTAAAATACCCATCGTTGTGTGCGGCCTGTAACCGCCACCGAGAAACTTCCTTTTCAGGAGCTCTGCGTGGCAAAATTTTTGACGCGAATTTTTGGCAGTCGTAATCAACGGCTGTTACGCCAACTAGCAAAATCCGTCGAGCGGATCAATGCGCTCGAAGACGGCATCAAAGCGCTTGATGACGAGCAGTTGTCGGCCAAGACGGCAGAATTCAAACAACGTTTCCAGGATGGTGAGACGCTTGACGAACTGTTGCCGGAGGCATTTGCAGTCGCGCGTGAGGCAGCCTGGCGAGCGCTTGGATTGCGTCCATTTGACGTACAGCTTATTGGCGGGATGGTTTTACACCAGGGCAACATTGCCGAGATGCGTACGGGTGAGGGCAAGACGCTGGTTGCAACGTTACCCGCCTACCTCAATGCGTTGGGTGGCGAAGGCGTCCATATCATCACAGTGAACGAATACCTGGCGCAACGAGATGCAGACTGGATGCATCCGGTGTATGCATTCCTCGGTATGACGGTGGGCGTGACCAAGAGCGGTCAGTCGCAGCAGGAAAAACTGGACGCGTACCACTCGGATATTACCTATGCGACCAACAACGAGCTCGGATTTGACTATCTTCGCGACAACCTGGCATTTTCACTCAACGACAAGGTGCAGCGTGAACTGAATTTCGCCATTGTCGATGAAGTCGACTCGATCCTGATCGATGAGGCACGAACGCCGCTCATTATTTCCGGGCCAACGGAAGAAAGCACAGACCTCTACCTGAAAATTGACAAGCTGATTCCAAAGCTTGTCATGCAGGAAGATGAAGATGGACCCGGAGACTACTCCAAAGACGAAAAATCCAAACAGGTGCATCTGAGCGAGGATGGACACCAGCACGTCGAGGAATTGATGACGCAAACAGGCCTTCTGCAGGAGGGTGAAAGTCTCTACGATGCCGGCAATATTCGGCTGTTGCATCACCTGAACTCGGCCTTGCGCGCGCATGCGATGTATAAACTCGATGTCGAATATATCGTGAGTGATGGCGAGATCGTTATCGTCGACGAATTCACGGGTCGCACGATGCCGGGCCGACGCTGGTCTGATGGCTTGCATCAGGCAATCGAAGCGAAGGAAGGCGTAAACGTCAAACAGGAGAACCAGACGGTTG
>JADFNG010000054.1 GCA_022563505.1 Pseudomonadota bacterium
CATTCGGACTCAATTCATACGCGCAGAAAATGTTCGCGCGCCGCAGTTGCATTGCCAAGACGTCGTGCGACCAGCCCAAGGTTGTATTCGGCCAATCCTCGCATCAGCGGGAAGCGGTCGGCGATCAACTGGAAACTTCGACCTGCTTGCTCGAAATTTTCAAGTTCGAAGTGGCAAACCGCAATGTTGTAGTGCACCGCAGGCCCTTCAAGCCCGGCATCCCTTGCTCTCTGGAAAACACCCAGGGCAGTGGAAAAATCGCCGTTCTGGAAAGCCTGCTGCCCTGCCAGCCAGTCATCCGCTGAATCGGCCAACACACCTTGAGCCAGCGCCAGCAGAAGTGCCACAATCAATATTCTTATTCTGACGCAGGGCATGCAGTCTTCCTTACAGAGCGTGCGGCAAGCGATGCTCACATAACGAAAGTGCCCATTGTACTAACGTACAATGGGCACGATCTGTTGCTTCTATCACACTTAGGCAGGATCCTGTCAAGCGCCTCCTGGTGGTCCCGGCGTTGTTCCGGGATGCTCAGGCGGGTCCGGGCGGCCTCCGGAACGGTCATTATTGTCACGACTCTCCGCGGCTCCGTCAGCCATCTCCGCGACGCTATCACGAGCTAACTCCGCTGTCGACAAGCCTGTCTCCAGACGCCTCCTGCGATTTTCATTCGCCGTTTCGAGGCCATCCTTCGCTTTGTCACCAGCAACCGCTTTGTCACCAGCAACCGAATTTACGCTGAGCGCAGCGGGTAACGATATTTCCTTGGTGACCGCTTCGGGAAGTTCGTCATCGGCGGCACCCATGAGACGAATTGTCGTTTCGTGCTCGTCTGCCCACGCCCCGCTACCGCTCATTAGCAGTACAGCGATCCCGATTAATGCAAAATTCCTGTTCATGTCTCTTCCTGTCGACTACTTGATGTCCTGTGTCCCAAACTCGCTAGCCAAGCCAAGCCTGGCACGTGCTTCATGCTCAATCTAACGTTGCCATCCTCAAACGGATGCCTGCGCATAACATAATCAGGTATCTGTTCTTAAACGGATGATAAATACCTGTTCGCTTAGCGGATGTGTCAGGCGAACAATCAATTGACCACCTCCCTCACCCATCGCAAATACCGGCAGCCTGAGTCGGTTGATGCCCGCCTCAAGATCCTCCGTCCAGGTCAGCTCCCGTCGTCCGGCGAAACCGTCAAGTTCCACCGCGCCAGACAGCAATATAGTAATGGTCGCTCCTGGCAACGCTTGGTCCGTTTCAATCGCTATTGCCATCTCACGCGTTTCGTTCAGAGCAACCACGAACTCCGCCATTTCCGGCACGTTCGTCTTGATATTGCCGAACCAGCCCAGGGCAAACGCTGCCGCAAACAATGAGGCCGCCACGGCACCACCGAATCCTGCGCCCAACCAAAAACGATGTGACGATCCACGTTCGGCAGGTGCGTCCGTGATTTTAGCCATTACTTTTTCGAACAAGCCCGACGGGGTCGCAGCGACATCCCGGCCTTGCAACTCGAACAGCGCTTCGGCGCCACGCAGCGCATCACTGCAGTCGGAACACGATGCAACATGGTCCATGCAGGCCAGCCGCTCATTCTCAGCGAGTGAACGAGAAGCGAGTACGCTCATCTTGTCCGCAACGGCTTCGCAATTCATTGTTTTCCACCTATTACCTTGAGATGCGGCTGTAACAGCGCATCGTTCAACATTAAACGCCCCAGCTTGGCGCGAGTACGATGAAGCTGCGCCTTAATCGTGCCAGCGGGCTTCCCGGTTAACTCCTGCAATTCGCTGATAGTCAGACCTTCCACGTCATGCAAAGCGACCAATGCACATTGATCACGATTCAGGCAGCTCATCGCTTTCAGGACTCGATCAATTCGCATACTGCGATCCGCCATATCCTCCGGTTGCCACTTTCGTTCCGCGATCGCATCCGGTTCTTTCGAATCGGCGCCGGTCTCAGCCATGTTGACCGGCGAACGCCCATGGGCACGCCGCGTATCGACAAACTTGTGGTACAGCACCTTCAATAACCAGGCGCGCTGAAACTCGATGTTCTCCAGTTCCTCAAGCCGTTCAAACGCTTTCAGGCAAACTTCCTGAACCAGATCTTCCGCATCATCCGGCGATTGGCTCATGCGACGTGCGGCCGTATACAATGCGCCAAAATGCGGACGCACCAACGCCTCAAACAGTTTTGAGCGGGAGTTTTGGCCTTTAAGTGAGAGGACGTTATGCATGCTCAATATTTAAAACCTCTTCCCCTGATGCAGACTAAGACGAAAAAACAACCCAGTACGTTGCCTGATTTTGACATAATACAAACACCGCTGCTGTGCGCTGGCACACATATTTGGAACAAATTGCCTTACCTATACGGCAGGTAAACGCATCCCGTGGAATCCGGCCATTTTCATTCTTTTCGCTGGCATCCTGAAACAACTATTTATGCCAGACCTCACATCGCAGGGTCAGATTGCGATCGCCATAGCGCTGCTGTGGAGTGCGGTTGCTCTAAATGCAGTCACGCTCGACATTGGCAATGTGGATACCCAATCTCGGCGCAATATTTAAAATAGGCGTCTTTGTCGCTGTCATCGTTGGCGCAGTCCTGTACACCCAGGAGCATGGCATGGCCAACGCCATAACGTTTCAATCCATGATGCCCAATTGGAATTCGAGTGCACAGTACATCCCGGTGATTATTTACGGCATGCTTGGCTTCGAATTAGTGAGTGCCAGCAGCGAGGAAATGATCGATCCTGCGCGGGACGTACCACGATCCATCTTCGTATCGGGTTTCATCATCATCGTTCTTTACACTGCGGCAACAGCCGCAATGCTGGCGGCATTGCCGGCAAATGACATCGACCTGGTAGAAGGCTTGATGAAGACGTTGAACCTGTTTTTTGACGACGGTGGATTTGGACAATTTTTTGTCTCGATTCTGGGCATCGCCACTCTTTACACTTTCTTCTCCAATGGGGTTACCTGGTCACTGGGCTGCAATCGAGCGGCCGCTGAAGCGGCTCAGGAAGGGGAGCTTCCTGATTTTTTCGGCATCGAACACAAGACACTCGCCTGGCTTTGCATCGTGGTACTGGCATTGTCGGTCGTGTTGTTTGTCTATACGCCCGGCGAAGGGGTGCAACTGCCGGTGCTTTGCGGCGCCTTCGTCATGATCGCGATAGGGGAAGTGCTCATAAGATGGGCTGAAAAGCGAAAACAGGATCGATCGGGCTGACATAACAACGAGAGAATTCGCGACGGGAGAAACCGGACCCGTCGCCGACAATCTCAACGACGACACATCCATGCCAGTATCATGACCCGGCCTCAATTCCTAGCCGTCACTATTTCTCATTTAATCAACCAGGTCCATTCGACCCACTGCAAGTTCAGGCTGCTGGAATACCACCGCCGAGCACGGTCAGATACTTATGCATGTCAATGTTGCCGCCGGTCAAAATGACGCCAACGGCTTTGCCCGACATCGTATCGCGTTCCTGCATCAGCGCCGCAAGCGGCGCCGCACCGGCGCCTTCAGCCGTATTGTGAATGGTGCGATAGTAAATTCGCATCGCCTCGGCAATCTCTTCTTCACTGACCGCGACGATCCGCTCGGCACCTTTCGAATAGATTTCAAATGCTTCCGCAACAGGCACACGTACCGCGACTCCGTCGGCAAAGGTCGCTGCACTGTCAGTCTCCACCAGCTTTCCCTGTTCGAAAGAAAGCTTTGCAGCCATCGCCTCGGACGACACCACACCGACGATCTTGGTCTTCATGCCTAGTGCATTGCGCGCCAGAATCGTTGCACATATTCCCGACCCGCAGCCGATTGGCACGTAAACCGTATCCAGATGCGGAGCCGCAGTGAACAATTCAAGCGCATAAGTGGCAACCCCGCGAGCGATTTCCAAATGAAACGGAGGCACAGCGTGCCAGTCATGCTCCTCCGCCTGCCGCATCGCCTCGTCTTTGGCTTCGTCAAAGTCACTGCCGTACTCGATGACCTCACCGCCAAACGCTCGCATGGCAGCATTTTTCTCCAGCGAGTTTCCTTTCGGCACATAAATGGTCGCCGTCAGCCCTGCCCTTGTCGCTGCAAGAGATTGTGACTGCCCATGGTTGCCCCTTGTGGCCGTCACGATGCCCGAAACATCCGGGTGCGTACGTTTCAACCAGTCAATGTAGGTGATGCCGCCGCGTATCTTGAACGCACCGATCGACGTGT
The DNA here is from genome assembly GCA_022563505.1 of Pseudomonadota bacterium. Taxonomy (GTDB): domain Bacteria; phylum Pseudomonadota; class Gammaproteobacteria; order Steroidobacterales; family Woeseiaceae; genus JAADHU01. Next base: position 4,243 of record JADFNG010000054.1, read on the forward strand.
GGTTTTCGTGCTTGACCCAGACTTCACAACCCGTCTCTTTTCGCAACAACGGCCAGGCATATTGCGCCGTTGCCGGCATGTACCGATAAACGAGTTCAGCCGCAGCTTCCAGATCTGACTTGGATAACAAGGTGAGTGTCCTGAAGGTGTGTTGGCATGGTGGCGCCCATTGTCGTCCAATAGGGGGCCAAGTGCCAGACTTGGCTGTTGCTTCGAGAGCCGTTGTGTAACGCTCAGTAGTGCATACTCCAAGAGTTCCAAAGCCACATTTAGTCATAGAGCCAGCGGGTTGACTGGCAAGCTGATAACAAGAAATAAAGGAGTTCGGGCCATGACCTCGATCAATGATGCGCGCGACCAAGCCGCGAAGGCGCTACTTGCCGATGTGCAGGGCATTCTGGAGAATCGCTCCCTGGATCACGACTTGCTGGCACAAATTCGCGAGAAACTGATCCAACTTGCCGGACAATCCTCACTCTGGAGCGACCGCCACTTTCCGCAAAGCACGGGAGACACCCTGCACGCCCGCTACCTCGTTGCACAAGCCGGTGACATGACCCTTTATCTCAATGTAATGAGGCCGGGAAACAGGACACCGCCGCACAACCATACAACCTGGGCTTGCATCGCCGCCGTTTCGGGAGAAGAGCAAAACTACCTGTATGACCGCATCGACGACGAATCAGTGGCCGGGAAAGCCGAACTCCGGCAGACAGCGCATATCACGGTAACGCCTGGCAGTGGTGTCGCGCTGATGCCGGATGACATTCACCACGTCGAAATTTCAGGCGACCAGGCTATTCGGCATCTTCACCTGTACGGCCGACCTTTGGAGAGTCTCGACGAGAGGCTGAGTTTTGACATGGCCGCCGGAACCTGCAGGGTCATGGATCTCGGCGTAAAGACTCGCAGCATACCGAGTGCCCGTCAGGAACTTTAGGCGCATGCGATATTTGCAGCCGTCGCGGGCAAAAGACCTTCTGACGGCGAAAGAAGAAATTGCCTTTATTGATGTCCGCGAACACGGTCAGTATGGCGAGGGCCATCCATTTTTTGCAGTGAACCTGCCCTACAGCCGGCTTGAGATGAGCGTTTCCAGTCTGCTTCCATCGAAAACGGTCAGGATACTGCTGTTGGATGACAATGACGGTATTGCCGAAAAAGCCGCAACGCGACTGGCCGCTCTCGGTTATGACGACGTCTGCATTCTTGAGGCCGGCGCACTGGCCTGGGAAGACGCTGGCCATATGCTTTTCAAGGGCATCAATGTGCCGTCGAAAGCCTTTGGCGAAATGGTTGAACATGCCATGAGCACGCCATCTATCACGGTTGAAGAGTTGCAGGCAAGACGTCGTGACGGCAGCAATTTAATTCTTCTGGACGGTCGTTCGCCGCGTGAATTTCGCTCAATGAATATTCCGGGAGCACTGTCTTGCCCCAATGCCGAACTACCGCATCGACTGCCAGCGCTGGCCGGTGATCCGGAGACGATCATCGTCGTAAATTGTGCAGGCCGAACCCGTTCCATCATTGGTGCGCAGTCACTGCTTAATTTACATCCCGCCAATGAAATCTACGCATTACAAAATGGCACGCAGGGCTGGTGTCTTGCGGGCCTCGAACTGCAACGTGGTTCCGATCCGGGCGAGGTGCCAAAACTGGATGAGACCGCCCTTGCCATTTCAAGGGATCGTGCAGCGACCTTGATGTCGCGCTTCGGCATCCCGCAAATCGACCTCGATACCCTGGCGTCATGGCAGGAAGATGAAACGCGTACGCTCTATCTGTTCGATGTACGCACCGTGGAGGAATACTCCGCGGGACACTTTGCCGGCGCAGCACATGCTCCGGGTGGGCAACTCGTGCAGGCAACCGATCAGTGCATCGTTGTTCGTGGCGCGCGCATCGTAGTGTCGGACGATACGGGTCTGCGCGCGGCGAATACGGCGCTATGGCTGCGTGGCATGGGGCATGACGTTGCCGTGCTTCGCCATGACGCAAGTACCTGCAATACGAGGGTCGAACCGCGGCAAGTCGAAATCTCGATGAATCTGCCAGTCATCACTGGCGACGAGTTAACCGACCGACTGGCGAGTGGCGCAGTACTGCTCGATCTGTCTCCCGGCGTGGCCTATCGCGCAGCACATATCGAAAATTCGATCTGGGCAATTCGTCCACGCCTGGACGCCCTGCACATTTCCACGGAACATGAAGTTATTCTCGCGAGTCGCACAGCGGCTGTCGCCGAGCTCGCTGCGATCGACTTGCGTGAAAACGGGCTGACGCGGATTTCTCGTCTTGATGGAACGCTTGACGACTGGCGCAAGGCCGGATTGGCGATAGTTGCCAGTTCCGATCAGCCCCGTGAGGAAGATTGCATTGATTTCCTGTTCTTTGTTCACTCACGCCATGAGGGTGATCTTGAGGCATCGCGCCGTTACCTGGAGTGGGAGGTGAATTTGCTCAAGCAAGTCGATGCGCAGGAACTATCAACCCTCAATCCTCCGGCTGTCCAGCGACCCTGGAATTACCGGGCATCGACTCCCAGGTAACCGCCAGGTCAGCTTCGGCGTCAACTCTGGTCGATGAGCGCACATCACCATTCTGGCTTAGTCAGGGATCTTGCACTCCTCCAGCATGGGCAATATCCACGGCTTGTTTTGGCGGATTTCCTGCTCCGTCAGACCCGTGAGTTCATAGGGCAACACCAGCCATTTGTCCGTATCGTGAAGGTAGTAGTCAGGAACCCGGCCCGTCTCGTTTTGACTTGACCGGTAAAAGGGCACGGCAATACGAATATCATGCGGCATATTGCGCTTCATCTTCGCTTCAAGCCGATGGATAACTGCCCCAATGTTGCGGCCGGTACCATAAACGTCATCTACGATCAGAAGTGAGTCCTCCCGATTAACGTTTTCGAAAATGTACTGCAATCCGTGGACACGAATCTCTGCTTCCGTCTTCAATCGTTGCAGATAGTCATCCATGCCCCGGTATGAGGTACGGATAGCGATATGGTCTGTCTCCACACCGAGATACTGCAGGCACTCTTGCACATAGATGCCTACCGTTGAGCCACCCCGCCATACACCAACGATAAATTCCGGTCGGAAACCGCTTGCGTAGATTATTACCGCGAGTCGATAGGAATCGGCCAGCAATGCTTCCTCTTCGATATATTGCTTTTCCATCTCGCGAACCATGTAAGTTCAGACATCTGTGGACGGGCACACTATACTGCGCCTCATGGCACTGATACTACCTTCCTGCCTGGCACGACCGTGAGCGGCAAGACCTACTTGTCGGCACAGCAATTGCTGGAAGATTCGTTTCGCCTCGGCGCGAAAATTATCGCCAGCGGCTTCAAGCCTACGATCATTACCGCAATCTGGCGCGGTGGAACACCGATCGGTATCGCCGTGCAGGAACTGCTGGCCTATCACGGCATCGAAACCGACCATATTGCAATACGCACATCCTCATACACCGGCATCGATGGTCGCTCTTCGGAAATTCGCATCCATGGCATGAATTACCTCATCAAGAATGTCCGCCATGAGGACCGATGGCTGATCGTCGACGACGTATTCGATACAGGACACACCATTGCCGCGGTCATACGCCACCTGCAAGAAAAGGCACGCCTCAATACTCCCCAGGACATACGCGTTGCGGTGCCCTACTACAAACCCACGCATAACCAGACAGACCAGCAGCCGGACTACTACCTGCACGAAACCGAGGCATGGCTAAAATACCCGCACTCGCTCGAAGGCCTGACCGTGGAGGAAATAGCAAAAAACCGACCGGAGCTGTACGCCATTATCAAGCAGCACATTCCTGCCTGAGCTTTGTGCCAACGGCGATATTCATCCCGGTCGATTCAGGAAAGGTCAATTTGATCGGCTTGCCCTGCTTCGTTTTTCCGCCGCCATTCGTCTGCTACCGCAATCGCACTCATGTTGAATATGCCTTTTACGGTCGATGACGGCGTGACGATGTGTGCAGACATCAAGGTTCCCGACAGGATCGGGCCGATCATCAAGACGTCGTTAATGGAGCGAATCAACTCTACGGCAATGTTGGCGGCATCCAGGTTCGGCATTACCAGCAAATTGGCAGCGCCATTCAGATTGGTATCATTATTCACCGCATCGCGAATCTTTTCACTCAATGCTGCATCTGCATGCATTTCCCCGTCGACCTCAAGGTCCGGTGCGATGCGACGCAATATTTGCGTCGCCTTGCGCATTTTTATGGCACTTGGCGCCCGTGATGATCCAAAGTTGGAGTGAGACAGCAGGGCGACTTTGGGTTTTATGCCGAAATCCCTTATCCGCATGGCGCTGGCCAGCGTTGTATTGGCAATTTGCTCGGCAGTCGGATCAACCTCGATATACGCATCAGTAATAAAAATGGGACCCTGCGGCAAAAGCAAAACAGCCAGTGACGAAACCTTCTCACCCGGTTTGCTGGTGCCGATAATTTCAATGATGTGTTGCAGGTGATGGTCGAAGCGCCCTTCGGTTCCGCATATCAATGCATCTGCATCGCCTTGCGCCACCATACATGCCGCAATCGCCGTATTGCTGGTGCGCATCACCGTTTGGGCAGCCGCCACTGACACGCCGCGCCGCGATACTTTCTGATGATAGAATCGCCAGTATCGGTTGTAGCGAGCATCGTTCTGCGGATCGATCAATTGAAAGTCTTCCCCTATCGTCAGGTCGATGCCCAATTCTCCCAGCCGCTTGGCCACCACGTCCTTGCGCCCAACGACAAGAGGCTCGGCGATTCCTTCGCTGACGACCGCCTGAACCGTCCGCAATACATTCAGATTTTCACCTTCGGCAAAGACCAGTCGCTCCCGATCGCGTTTGGCAACGTCGATAACCGGCTGCATGAACATCAGGGATCGATTACTGAATGCCCTGAGTTTTTCCTTGTATTTTTTGAGGTCATCGATCGGACGCAGTGCAACACCGGAGTCCATGGCCGCTTTAGCCACTGCAAATGAAACCTCCACAAACAATCGCGCGTCGAATGGCTTTGGAATCAGATAAGTCGGCCCGAATTTCAAGCTCTCTTCTTTGTAAACACTCGCCACCTCATCCGTCGACTCTCGTTTGGCGATGGATGCTATGGCATCCACGCACGCTATTTTCATGGCTTTATTGATGCTCGTCGCACTGACATCCAGCGCACCGCGAAAAATAAAAGGAAAGCAAAGTACGTTATTGACCTGATTGGGATAATCCGACCGACCGGTCGCTATGATCGCGTCCGGTCGAGCTTCGAGAGCAATTTCCGGCAGTATTTCCGGCGTCGGATTCGCCAACGCCAGAATGATCGGCTTGTCAGCCATTTTTTTAACCATTTCGCCCGTTAAAATATTCGGGGCTGAAAGTCCCAGAAACAAGTCCGCATCAACAATGGCATCGGCAAGAGTTCTTTCCTTTGTCTCAATGGCGTAGCGGGATTTGTAGTCATTCATATCTTTGCTGCGGCCGACATAAACGATCCCCTCCACATCGATCAGGGTCACATTTTCCCGCAGCAAGCCGAGCTCGACCAAGAGGTCAAGGCACGACAAGCTGGCTGCTCCACCGCCGGTCGCAACCAGTTTGATATCGGCCAGGTCCTTGCCGACCAGTTCCAGGCCATTCCTGATCGCCGCTGCCACAACGATTGCAGTGCCGTGCTGATCATCGTGAAATACGGGAATGCTCATTTTTTCACTGAGTGCTGCTTCAATGATGAAACAATCCGGCGCCTTGATGTCTTCAAGATTAATGGCGCCGAACGTCGGCTCCAGCTTCGCCACAGCGTCAACGAATTTAAGTGGATCCGCTTCGTCAAGTTCGAGATCAAATGCGTCAATATTCGCAAATTTCTTGAACAGGACCACCTTCCCCTCCATCACAGGTTTTGCAGCAAGTGGACCGATGTTTCCCAGGCCCAAAACAGCAGACCCGTTGGTAATGACGCCAACAAGATTGCTGCGTGCGGTATAGAGTGCCGCTGCCAAAGGGTCTTTTTCGATTCGCAAGCACGGATATGCAACGCCCGGCGAGTAAGCCTGCGCCAGATCAACCTGGTTCGCCAATGGCTTGGTCGGGGTGACAGCCAGCTTCCCCGCCGGCGCGATGCTATGGTAAAGAAGTGAGCTTTTTTCCAGGGAATCTGACATCTGCAATCCAAAATGTGGCGACGTGCAAGTTTGCCACACTTCCGCCGCCAACAGGACGCTTGTCCTGCATGCATTCCAACTACACAAGACAGGCCCGATAGCGCCCACGCACGGAATTGATGAGGATTAGCTCCTGTTGCGACGACAACTCGTCGATGTGAATTTTTCGTTCTTTGATCTCACCTTTTTGCAATAACCATTCGCGATAAATCCCCGGCAATGCACCGCATTCAATGGGTGGCGTATACCATTGTCCATCAAACTGCACGACGACGTTCGCAATGCTGGTTTCCGTGATGAAACGCTCTGCATTCCACAGAAGGACGTCATCGCTGTTTGGGGATGCAGCGACAGCCTTTTCATAGACATCGCGCCGCGTGGTTTTGTGGTACAAAAAAGGATTATTTCGATCAACGGGTTCCGTGGACAGTGTGACTCGCAGATCGGGCGTCACCCTGTCAGTCGTGACTATCGCACCGCTGATGAGGAACTGCCCGTTCTGCTGCAACAGAAGCCGAATGCGATGTGGTTCACTCGCCAGGCCATCCACCCAGTTTAACAACGCATCTTCGATCAAATTGGGATCAAATTTGAAATCGAAGTACCCGGCCGAAGCGCGTATGCGCCGCAGGTGCTGCTGCAGCAAAAAATAGCCACCCGTCGGTGTCCACAACATGGTCTCCAATAACTCGAAACTGTCGCCGAAACTATCGCCATGAAGGACTCTCGCCTTGGTCAGGCACTCCTGGTATTCATCATCGTGGTCAGAGTCCCAGACGATACCGCCACCGACACCATAGATGCCGACACCCGTCCGTTTGTCAATCAGTGCCGTGCGAATTGCCACACTGAACTGCGCTCGTCGCCCCGGCTGCAGGAACCCGATAGCACCGGTATAGATATCCCTCGTGGAGGTCTCGAGCCCCGCAATAATCTTCATGCTTGACACTTTCGGTGCTCCGGTGACCGAAGCGCAAGGAAACAGCGCGCGGAAGATCTCGCTAACCGGTGCGTCCGTACTTGCCGACACGGTCGAGGTCATTTGCCAGACGGTATGATACTTCTCGACATCGAGCAGCCTCGGTACATTGACCGACCCGGCAATAGCAACTCGCCCAATATCGCTGCGCAACATATCGGTGATCATTACATTCTCGGCGCGATTCTTTGCAGACTGATGGAGACCGTCACGTAACGCATTGTCTTGCGCTGATGTGAGGCCACGACACGCCGTACCTTTCATCGGTTTACTGAGCAGATGCTCGCCGTTCAAATGAAAAAACAATTCGGGGGACGCCGAAACAATCACATGATCTTCACACTCCAGATAAGCGGCGAAGGGCGCATTGATCGCCATAGCAACAAACAACCCCCAGGGATCGCTGATCCCACTGGCTTTCTGCCTCACCGTGTAGTTGATTTGATACGTGTTGCCCAGTTCAATTTGTTGTTTGATGGCGCTTATCTTCTGCCGATACGCATCACGCGACTCCGTCATCGTCCAGGTCAGCGGCGAGTCCGGAACCCCCGTGATCGCCGGCGGGGCATTTGTTCGCTCGGGGTTCTGAAACAGGCCGAAACAGAGCAACGGTAGCTGGCAATTGGCGTGCGTCACCAGCGCAGCATCAAAGCCAGAGGCGGCTTCGTAGCAAACGAAACCGGCCGCGTACAACTCTTCTTCATTGACGCGCCGTTCGATCTCAGACAGGACAGAGAGAATTTCATTCGGCCTATTTGCCAGAAGGACGTCAACCGGATCCGAAAACGTCAACCACAGCGACGCGGCATCATCTCGAAGCACTACCCGGCGAAGCACAACAACACCGCTGGCACGGGCCCGCCATTTATCTTTTCAAACACAGACAGCCACCGACTTATTACCCGTTGGGATGACACCGCTGCAACATTACTGGTTGCGATACAGTTGCACAATGCTAGACTCTCGCGCCTGACTTCGGATGAGAAAAACATATGGTCAACGTACCCTCTGATTTGGAAATCGCCCAAGCCGCAAATAAACTGGACATCGCAGAGGTAGCGAGCAATATCGGCATTCCGGCGGATGCTCTTATTCCGTACGGCCACGATAAGGCCAAGATCGGGTATGACTTCCTTGCAAGTCTTGAGGACAAAGCAGACGGCAAACTCATTCTGGTTACTGCAATTTCGCCAACTCCTGCCGGCGAAGGAAAAACCACCACGACCGTTGGGCTTGGCGATGGCCTTTGTATGCTGGGCAAGAATGCGATTATTTGTCTGCGCGAACCGAGCCTCGGCCCCTGCTTTGGCATGAAGGGCGGTGCGGCCGGTGGTGGCTACGCACAGGTCGTACCAATGACCGACATCAATCTGCACTTCACCGGCGACTTTCACGCCATAGGCGCTGCGCATAATTTATTGTCCGCAATGATTGATAATCACATCCACTGGGATAATCAACTCGACATCGATCCGCGACGTATCACCTGGCGGCGAGTGGTTGACATGAATGACCGGGCGCTGCGCGACATCACCTGCGGCCTTGGCGGCCCGTTTAACGGCGTACCGCGGCAGTCCGGCTACGATATTACGGTGGCCTCCGAGGTCATGGCTATTTTTTGCCTCGCGACCAGCCTGGATGACCTCAAGAATCGCATTGGCAATATCGTCATCGGCTACACGCGAAACAAGCAACCCGTCACCGTACGAAATCTCAAGACACAGGGTGCGATGACCGCACTTCTGCGCGACGCGTTCCAACCCAATCTCGTGCAGACGCTTGAGAACAATCCCGCGCTCATGCACGGCGGACCTTTCGCCAATATTGCACATGGTTGCAACTCAGTAATGGCGACCAAGACCGGCCTGAAACTGGCGGATTACGTTGTTACAGAAGCCGGCTTTGGTGCAGACCTTGGCGCCGAGAAGTTCATGAATATCAAGTGTCGCAAGGCGGGACTGCGTCCCGATGCTGTGGTCCTCGTGGCCACGACCAAGGCGTTGAAGATGCATGGCGGCATCGCGAAGGACAAACTCAGCGAAGAAAACGCGGGCGCCGTTCGATCCGGTTGCCAGAACCTCGGTCGCCACATCCGTAACATGGGGCATTTTGGTGTGCCCGTCACGGTAGCGATCAATCACTTCGTGACCGACACTGCGGCCGAACACACTGTGATACAGGAATTCTGCGCTGAATTTAACGTTGAGTGCACGGTCAGTTCACACTGGGAACACGGCGGTAAAGGTGCGCTTGCCTTGGCCAAACGCGTCGTTCACATGATTGAGCATCAACATACGCAGTTTCGTACGTTGTATGACGATGACATGAGTCTTTGGGACAAGACCCGTCACATTGCGCGAACGATTTACGGTGCGGACGACATCAATGCGGACAAAAAGGTGCGCGCACAATTTGTCGAATTTGAAAAAGCCGGTTACGGACACTTTCCAATATGCATGGCCAAGACGCAGTACAGTTTCTCGACCGACCCACACCTGCTCGGTGCACCGACCGGCCATAACGTACCCATACGGGAAATACGCCTGGCGACCGGTGCCGAGTTCGTCGTGGTTATTTGCGGCGACGTCATGACCATGCCGGGTCTGCCGCGTAAACCGGCCGCCGAAGGCATCGACGTCAATAAGGAAAGGCGCATTGAAGGCCTTTTTTAGGTGCTCTCTGGTGGTGAAACTGGCCGGCTGAGCGGGTGCAACCTGCGCATAAGCGTAAAACTGATCATCACGCCCAGAGCCGCAAATCCCGCGAGCATGAAAAAGAAATGCTGATGACCGGCAAGCCCTGGCGATCGGTCGAGCAATATGCCGCCAAGATACGAAACGAAAATATCCGGGGTGAATCCCAGCACTGATACCAGGCCCACCGCTGTCCCGGTCAAAGCCACCGGCACCTTCTCTTCCTCGAAAAGTGCGAAATAAAGACCACGCAATCCGAAAATGGCCGTGCAGGTGATTAACGTATTCCCAAGCAGCACCCATACCAGACCGGGCACCGGCGTACCGAGCGCAAAAAAGAGTTGCGATGCCAGCAAGATGACGAAGGCTATGACAGTCATGCGTGAAACCATGAATCGATCGCCGAGAAAGCCGGCACCGAGAGCCGCGATCGGCCTCATCCAGGCACCGATGGCGACAATACGCGCAGCATCGACCTCATCCATGCCATAACCCTGCACCGCGTAAAGCGCGTAATTGTCGAATCCTTTGTAGCCAACATACGCGCACACCACGATCAATGCCTGCAGCCACACGGCTGGCATGCGCATCACACGGATGATGTGCTGCCAGACATTCTCGGTCCCGGGCCGCCAGTTGCTTCGCACTGGCTCGCCAGGCGGGTGGTCATCGGCTATGGCAAACCAGACAAAAACACCGGCTGCAACGGTAGCCGCAGTGTAACCATGGATGACAACACGGAGGGCATCCCGCTTGTCTTCGAACGATGCCATTGCGTAGCCATCCGGAAAGAAGAAACCGAATATCACAACCGCAACAGACGCAAGGACTGCTGCAAGCAATCCGCGGCCGGCATCCAGGATGCCAAAGGCGCGCCCTTGCTCGTCACTTCCACCCCAATCACGCGCCGCACGAATCAGTGCGGCCCAGAAAAACAGAATGGTCGAAATACCGAAAAACGACCACAAGATGACGGCGCCCATGTAGTCGGGAAATGTCGCCATATAGAGTCCACCTGCGGCTGTTGTCCAAAGCGACAATGCAAGCAGTTTGCGTGCAGGAAAGCGATCCGCCAGCGGCCCACCGGGAAAATAGCAGAGCATCGCAAAAATACCGTACATACCCTGTGCGGCACCCAGTTCCGTATTGCTTAACTGGAAGAGCTCGAGGACCGTTGGACGAAAAAACCGCGCCAAGTGAAATGGCAGAGCAAAGATGGCCTCACCCGCCAGAATGAGGCCGATCATGAACATGATTCGATGCGGTGTACGAGACTTTACGGACATGTGATTCCTCAGCGCTCTCGGACGGCGCGCCAGTCAATCAGGACGATTTTCGAGTAATGGCCTTGACAATATAGCCGCCGGAACGCTCGTCTCGCTCTAACTCCAGCAGCTGGCGAGATTCTGCTTCTTCGAGCAAATCGCTAAAAGAGTTAAAACCGTAATACGATTCATTGAACCCCGGGCGCCGTCGTTTCAATGTTTGTTTAATCATCGAGCCCCAGAGTTTGCCGCGGTCACCGCGTTCCGTATACAAGGCTTCTGTGGTATCCAGAACCAGGTCAATGGCCTCCTGTGCCCGATCCGCCGCTTTCGTTGCGCGCTTCTTTTGCCGGCCCTTTTTCGTTGTACCCGCCGTCTTATCCGCAGCCGCCCTTTGCTTTTCCTTTTTACCCATCCTTGTCGACTGGACAAGATCGTCATAAAAAATAAATTCATCGCAGTTGGCGATCAACAGATCCGAGGTTGAGTTCTTGACACCCACGCCAATGACCGTTTTCGCGTTTTCCCGCAACTTGCTCACCAATGGCGAAAAGTCCGAATCCCCGGATATAATAACGAATGTATCGATGTGTTCCTTCGTATAACAAAGATCCAGCGCATCGACGACCAAACGAATATCCGCTGAGTTCTTGCCCGAAATTCGAACATGCGGAATTTCGATCAGTTCAAAAGCCGCTTCATGCATGACTTTTTTGAATTCTTTGTATCGCTCCCAGTCGCAGTAAGCCTTCTTGGTGACAATACTGCCTTTGAGCAAAAGACGCTCGAGAACAAGTTGAATATCAAACTTGTCATATTTTGCGTCCCGAACACCCAGGGCGATGTTTTCAAAATCGCAAAACAGCGCAAGATTTCCTTCTCCATCCATCACACTCTATTCCTTAATCCAGTAGATGCGACCAGCTGATTAATGTCCCTCTGATGCCGTTTCCAGTTCGAAGAGCAACAGCAACACAACCCAGGCAATCGTATCAATGGTGGCCGAAAACGCCTCCATGATATTTCGCCAGCTTACACCGTCAGAAAACAGCTGTGCGCTTGACGATAAATCATCAAGCAAAAACAGCCAGATGTTATACGCGAGAAAACAATAAATTGCGTATTTGAATATTCGATACGCCATCACCTGCACACCGTCTTTTTGCTCGTGTATCGCAGGCATAGATCAATATTCCGTGTACGCCTAATTGAATGGCACGACGCAAACGCTCAACAGCAGGTATTCGCGTTCCCATGAACTGATGACACGAAAGAAGGTGTCAAATTCCTTCCCTTTATACTGACATAGGTCTTGACGAAGTTTTCGCCGAGCATTTCCCGTAATATTTGGGTACCAGCGCCTCGACCTCGTCAACGTTTCGTTCACTGCCGCAGGCACGCAATTTATCATCCACTTCAGGCATTGATTTTCCTCAGGGAATCATTTTCGCCACGTGCACAGGACATCAGAGAAATCACCAAGGCGGGCGCAAAATAGCACCCGCA
>JADFNG010000055.1 GCA_022563505.1 Pseudomonadota bacterium
TTGCTTGTATCACGAGCGCTCTCATTCTGCTGTCTTCGCAGGTCGCCCTCGGTGACGATCTGAAACCGTTCGAACGCATGGACGTTTTTGAGCTCGAATGGATCTCCGATCCACAGATTTCGCCGGACGGCCGACGCGTCGTCTATGTCCGCAACAGCATGGATGTGATGACGGACCAAAAGGTGTCCCGCCTCTGGCTAATCGATGTCGATGGCAGTGACAATGAACCACTGACTGGACGGGATGTCGATGAATTGAACCCGGTGTGGTCACACGACAGTCGGCGAATTGCGTTCACGAGCAAGAGCGACGCCGGCAGCGAAGTCTTCGTGGTTTGGGTCGATGATGGCAAGTCGACGCGGCTCACACAACTGAACCGGTCACCGAACGATCTCAGCTGGTCGCCCGATGGTGAATACATCGCATTTTCGATGCTGGTACCCGAGGAGCCGGTCGTTCTGGTGAAGGCGCCAAAGAAACCGGACGATGCGGAGTGGGCGGAAGCGCCGCGTGTTACCACCCGGCTCAAGTATGAGCGTGACGGCTCCGGCTATGTCGAGCCCGGCTACAAGCAGTTTTTCGTGCTGTCAGCACTCGGTGGCACACCACGCCAGGTGACGGTCGGTAATTTCCGTCATGACGGCACGCCACGATGGTCGCGCGACGGTCAATCGCTGATCTTCACCGGCAGCCGTAACGACGACTGGGAACTGAATTTCAGGAATTCGGAAATCTACAGTGTGCCGATTGGTGGCGGCGACATTGTGGCACTGACGGACAGGAACGGTCCGGATACCGGTCCGGTTGTGTCACCCGATGGCCGCAAGATCGCGTATGTGAGTTACGAGGACAGGATTCAGACCTACCAGGTAATGACACTGCACGTCATGAACATCGACGGCTCCGGCAAACGGGAATTGCACAGCGATCTCGATCGCTCCCCATCGGATCTTGTGTGGAACAAGGGCAGCGACGGAATTTACTATCAATACGATGATCGCGGTGATGCGAAAATCGGTTTCACGACGCTCGCCGATCGTTCCAGAGTCATCGCGACGAATCTTGGCGGCACGACCATCGGCCGGCCGTACGGGGGCGGTTCTTTTTCTGTGTCGGCAAACGGCACGGTCGCCTACACACACTCGACACCTTACCGCCCCGCCGAGCTGGCCATTGTCGGCGCGCGGCGTGGAGAGACAAACGTCATCACGTCATTCAATGCCGATATCCTTGACTGGCGAACGCTCGGCAAGGTCGAGGAGCTTTGGTACCAGTCATCGGTGGACGGTCGTGACATTCAAGGTTGGGTCGTGACGCCGCCCGGGCACGATGCATCGAAACCGTATCCGTTACTGGTCGAAAATCATGGCGGACCCATTGCGAATTACGGCCCGCACTTCTCACCCGAAATTCAATTGTATGCGGCGGCGGGTTACGTTGTGTTTTACCCGAATCCTCGCGGCAGTACCGGTTACGGCGAAGAGTTCGGCAACCTGCTGTATCACAACTACCCCGGTGATGATTACCAGGATGTGATGGATGGCGTCGACGCGCTGATCGAGTCGGGCGTTACCGCGGAGGATCGTCTGTACGTCACTGGCGGCAGTGCCGGCGGCATTATGACGGCCTGGATCATCGGCAAGAATAATCGCTTCCGTTCAGCGGCGGTCGTCAAACCCGTGATGAACTGGATTTCGAAAACGCTGTCGGCCGACAATTACTTCATGTATGCAGACTACCGATATCCGGGCCAGCCCTGGGAAAGTGTCGAGGCCTATATGAAGTTTTCGCCGATCTCGCTGGTTGGAAACATTGAAACGCCGACGATGGTCATGGTCGGTACAGCCGACCTTCGCACCGGGGTCTACGAGGCCAAGCAGTTATATGGTGCGCTTAAGATTCGTGGCATTGAGACGGCTTTCGTGGAAGTGACGGATGCACCGCATAATATTTCCAGTCGGCCCAGTCAGCTTATTACCAAGATCGATCATATTCTTGCCTGGTTTGCGAAATATCCTGTCGACGAGGACGAGTGATATAGCACCCGCGATTCAGATAACGGCGTCGCTTGGTACACGTTGTTTGCGTTTTGAACAGTTAAATTAGAATGCGGTAGTGCACAATTAACCATTACAGCCTGACAGGTCATTAATAATGAAAATAAGAACCTCGTTTACCCTGCTCGCGTTTTCGCTCGCGGCCTGCCAGCCGGCAGCTCAGCAGACAGCGGCCGCTGTCTGGTCACCGTCGAAGAATTCTCCTCCACAGTAGTCGGCTTTAACCGAGGCCTTGCGATGCGCCGCGGACCCCGCGTTGATGCAGAATTGCTCATACTCGTATTGGCCCGCCGGGATATTAATGCCCGCGGATGTAAGTGCCTAACAAGTCATAACGGATCCGCACTGATCCCGGCAAATTTCCGGCAGTCTGGAAGCGATGGTTAGCCCCACATTGCCTGTGCCCTGCACCAGGGCACGGTCTCACGAACTACATCTTTCGTGGGTGTGTAGCATCGCATTATTGGCGGTACCATGATCCCGATGAAATTATTGCGCCCTTCACCGGCAGTCACGCGATCATTGCGCCGCCAATTTGGCCGGCTCGACGCGCTTAGCGATCACCAGTAAGACGACGGTAAGCGCGCCAAAGGCCGCGGTCATCCAGCGTATGCAGCTCATAAGAATGTTAAAAAGCCCCTCGATGCCGTAGTCGTCCGTGTAAGACTGCGGGTCTTCGTACCACGGCAGGAAAAAGACGGCGATGATTCCGATCGCCGTCAGGCCTCCGAACATCCATGCCATTCTCCTTGTGTCGCCGATTCCCAATCTGGTTATCGGGTTGACCGGGTGGCGCACAGGGTCCTTTTTCGTCAATCCCCCGTATTTTCTCTTGAAGATGAAATATGCGACCGGTCCGCTCAACAGAGCGAGCATGCCGCCCACGAAATAATCGGTTCCGCTTAAAAAGAGAGCCATGAACGCAATGCAGATCGGTGGGACGCACATGGCGATGAATCCCTTGGTTCCGAAGGGAACTCTGAAGGGCCTATCCATATCTGGCTCTTTGATTCGCAAGATGCAGGCGGCGATGAAGATCAGCACATAGGCGGACATGAATAGCATCGCGTCCACAACCACAATCACTCCGAACGGAAACATGCTGACGATCAGGCTGAATGCCCCCAGTGACAAGACGGCGATGTAGGGAACGCCGCGCTCTTTGCTGCACTTAACGAGCGCCCGCGGTGCCAGATTATCTTCAGCGAGCGCGAAAAACCCTCTGGAGCCGGATGCGATATAGGTATTGAGGAGGGAAAACTGTGCGATCACCGCGACGAACACGAATACGATCCCGAGAGCGGGAATGTGGTTTGCTATGACATCGCCGTAGGACAGGCCGCCCTCCGAAGCCCATTCACTCCAGGATCCAAGTGAGGCGAGTCCGCCCATCGTGGGCAGAATGTATACCGCCATAATCAATGGGACCGTAATCAGGGTGGCTTTCGGAATCACCTGTGGATCTTCGAGTTCGCCTGCCATGGTCGACATGGACTCGTAGCCGGAGTACACCCAGATACCGACCGCAATCCCGGCCCCGATACTTTGCAGCAGTGTCTGGTCCGGTGGAATGAAAGGAACAAAGGGATTGCTCTGCCAGTTTGCGAAACCGAAGACAGCGACCATTGCAAAGGCAATCATGACAACGATGGAGATGCCTTTACTCACCGCCCCGACGTCCCTGATGCCTCGCAAATTGATGTACGTAAAAAAGACGATGACCGATGCCTTGAAGATATATTCCTCAATGGGCGTCAGGTCAATGACGCTGGCGACGTATGATCCCGCAAGCACGACGTAGATCGTATTGTCGAAATAGATGGAGATAGTGCGCCACCAGCCGGCCTGGAAGCCCCAGAATTCACCGCAGGCGCGCTGTACCCACTTGTAGAAACCTCCCTCTTCAGGAATGGCGGAGCCCAGTTCCGCAGCCACGAGCCCCATCGGCGTGCTCCAAACGAAGGGAAGCACAATCAACATGACGAGCGTGAGTCCGGGTCCCGCATTTGGAATCATGTCCTCGATCCCGTAGGCACCGGCGGCGCACAGACAGAAGATCATGAAGACAACGGTGGACGTCGTCATCCGGTACTTCTTCAACCCTGGTTGTGCGGGATCGATCATGGCTGCCGCTTCGTTTGAGTCCATCACTTGGGAAACTATTGCGGTCGCAAATGTTCCACGAAGTAATTGGTCATCAGGGTGTACATATGCAGTTCCGTACCCTCTCCCTCGTCGAGGCTGTGGCTACGATTCGGGTAGGACATGAAATCGAACTGCCGGTTGTGCTTGACCAGTTCATTGATCAGTCGCTCCGTGCCTTGGTAATGCACGTTGTCGTCCCCGGTACCGTGTATCAGCAGCAGCTTGCCTTCGAGTTGTGATGCGAAGGTGATGGGTGACCCCTGCCGGTAACCTTCCTCGTACTCGTCCAGCAAGCCCGAGTATCGTTCCTGGTAAATCGAATCGTAGAGGCGCTGATCGGCAACCGGCGCTCTCGAAATGCCAACGTGATACTGCTTTGGAAAGCGGAACATGAGGTTAAGCGTCATCGAGCCGCCGCCGGAATGCCCCCAAACGCCGATTCGATCGGTATCGATGTAATCCCAGCGTTTCGCCATCGCTGCGAGCGCATCCGACTGGTCACGGGAACCCAATACGCCGACCGCGCCGTAAATCGATTTGCGCCATTCCCGCCCGCGCGGCGCGCGCGTGCCGCGATTATCCACCGACGCGACAACAAAACCCTTTTGCGTCAGCACCATATGCCACAAGTGCCGTGGGCCAAACCAGTTGTCGCGCACCGTCTGCCCCGCCGGATCGCCGTACACGTAGTTGATGACGGGATATTTTTTCGACGGATCGAAATTGGGAGGGCGCATGATGAAGCCATCGAGAATCAATCCGTCCTGTGCTTCCACCTGAAAAAACTCGTGCTCGCCGAGGGCCATGTTCGCCAGCTTGTCGATAAGTTCCTGGTTATCTTCGAGTACATGTCGAACTTCATGGTCAGGCAAAGAGACCAACCGGTATTGCGGCGGCTGACTGAATGAAGCGTGCGTATGTATAGCCCAGCGGGCATCCTTTGAAATCTGGTAACTATTGAAGCCACTGTATTCATCCGGTGTCACGCGCGTCATTTCCCCGCTGCCATCCAGCCGGGTTTGGTACAAATACCGCTGCGCCATATCATCCGGTGAAGCAATAAAATACAGCCAGCCGGATGCTTCATCGATCACACTCATTGAGACGATGTCAAAATCGCCCGGTGTAAGATCAACGATTGATCGGCCGTCACGTGACACACGGTAAATGTGCCGCCAGCCGCTGCGTTCGCTGATCCATGTGAAAGCGTCTTCCTCATCGAACCACGTGACATCGATCACGTCCTCAATAAAGGCCTGCTCCTTTTCGATCAGCACCGTCGTCAATTCACCCGTTTTCGCGTCTGCGTAATAGACGTCGTTCGTATCCTGCTTTCGGTTCAGGTGCTGGACGATAATCTGCTCGCTGTTGTTCGCCCAGTCCATCCTCGGGATGTACATGTCTTTCGCAATACCGGGCAATTTCGCCCAGACAGTCTCCTTGCTCATCAATGAAACAACGCCGACGCGGGCCGCGGAATTCTCCTCACCGACTTTGGGGTACGGAAACCGTGAAATGGTCGGGTACAGTGCGTCTGTATTGTTGATCAGGATAAAATCCTGCGCAGCGCTCGTATCCAGTTGCCAGTAAGCAATACTCTTGCCGTCCGGACTCCAGCGAAAACCGTCCTTGATCTGAAACTCCTCTTCGTACACCCAATCGAACAGACCGTTGATTATGGTGTCGGAGGCATCGGAGGTCAGTTGATCGATCGAACCACTCTCGAGATCCTGAACGTAGATATTGTCAACCCGAACATAGGCCACCTGGGTTGCATCCGGCGAAAACTTGGCAAACATCAATGTGCTCGGTTCAGCCTCACTGCCACCCAATTGCCACAACTCACCGCTGGCAATGTCCAGGATCCAGTAATCGCCCCGGCTCTTGGTCCGCCACACCTTTTTGCTGTTCGTATAGACAAGAAGCTTGCTGCGATCATCCGACCAATGGTAATCGTCAATGATCAATGCACGTTCCGCGCCCTCTGGCGTCAGCTGTTGGACTGAAATCAATACCGAGCGAGCCGTCGTTTCCGGAGCGTAGAAAATGATGTCCTCGGGCGCTTTGATGTCCTCGCCGTCTTCATCCTTTTCAAGCTCGGCATCCGCATAGGCTTCTGCGGTCTCAAGTGCCGTATAGCCGCTGCCGTCTTCAAGCCAGCGAATCGTTCCCGGCTCTTCCGGTTCGAACGCCTCGTCTTTGAAGATCGCTTCGAGGGTTAGCAGCTGATCGTCTCGCAAAGGAGTGGCTCGTGTTCGTGTTTCATCCTCACCGCAAGCACCGAGAAACGACACCATAAAAAGAATGAGCAGCGAATGTTTGATGCTTTGCAAATATGCGGACACTTGTAACTCTCCCAGCCGACCAAGATTGATGATGATGGCGATTGTGGCGGCAGTAGCCGCCAGGAAGCAAGTGCTGGAAATATCAAAAAAAGGCCGGGCCCGAAGAAACGCAGCCCGGGCTAGTTCTCGATATCTACTTCTGTCGCAATGATTATTCCATTGCTCAAAGTACCAACCGCTTCTACCAGGCGTCCCTGCGCCTGGTCAAAAAAGACAGCCGGCGTGATCTCGTTGTTATCGACATCCTGAAACACGGTGCCACCGGCCGCTTGCACCGTCTGAACAGTGACACCGAGGATCGTAAAGTCCGGATCAGTAACCGCGTCAACGAATCCGCGCAGGGTAACTTCGCCGTCGAAATCTTCACGCTCGAGGCGAGTCGCCACAATTCCGCTGGCATCCTCGAAACCGCGCAGAACGACGAAATCTCCAACCACGATATCGGCAAGACTGAATGGACGCATATCGACATCACTCTTGTCCTCAATACGAGTGGATGCATCAACGTTCACCGTAATCCCGAGCAATGTAATCTGATTCGCCTGTACATCCTCCACCAGCGACTCAATGCGAATGAAACCTGAAAGTTTCAATTCCACATTTTCAGCAAGCAGGGCTCCAGCGGCATTGATTTCGCCTTCAACCTCGACTTTTCGATTCAATGCAAGATCTGTGCTGCTGCCGTTTTCGAACAGCGTGTTGCCGTCAGTGATAACGAGAATTCCTGCCACGTCAAAATCCGTTGCCGAAGCAAACCGTGTGATGAATCCTTCAATCTCGACATGATCGCCGACATCGGCAAGATCATTTCCCTTGAATTCAACGCGCGTTGCGAGCAACTCTCCGGATGCGCCGAATGCATCGCCCTTCGCCTCCACCCGTTGTCCGTCCTCCGGTGTTCCGCCGGGGAAGTTGTCGATCATCGCGGCACTGAAATCGACCAGCAGATCGTTGATCTGAAAAGTCATTGCATTCACATTGCTGACGATACCCGTGACTTCGAACTCACTGCCCGGTGTTTTCGTCTCAATTCGCGTGGCACCGATGCTACCATCGGCGAGGAAAAAACCGCTGATCTCCACTATGTCACCAACCACCAGGCCGTCGAGTGACGCCGGATTAATCGTGTCGTCAAATGACGTATCCGCATCAATTCTGACGAGTTGTTCCATCACCCTAAGCGTATCGGCGACGGTATCAATCGCGCTAACAGGCCCCTCCACAACATCGTCATAGGTGACACTGTCGGCTGTGCCCGTCGTTCCATCGCTGCCCAGACTGCCCTTTACGACCACCACCTGACCGACAGCAACAGGCTCGACGTCCGCCAAGCACAGCACCTCAACGTCGAAACAGGTACCATCCCTACGCTCAATCCGGAGGACGCCGTGAGCACTACCCCACCCGAAGTAATGAT
Organism: Pseudomonadota bacterium; assembly: GCA_022563505.1. Classification (GTDB taxonomy): domain Bacteria; phylum Pseudomonadota; class Gammaproteobacteria; order Steroidobacterales; family Woeseiaceae; genus JAADHU01. The sequence continues at coordinate 7,965 of JADFNG010000055.1, forward strand.
CAGCGAAGACGAGATCCGTCAGCGCGTTAACGAACTCGCCGAGCAGATTTCCGGCGACTATGCAGACAAAGGCACGATCGTGCTGGTGGGCGTTCTCAAAGGCTCATTTATATTTCTCGCCGATCTGTCACGGCGACTTTCGATTCCGCGCACGATCGAATTTATCGCGGTATCCAGTTACGGCAACAGCAGCATTCAAAGTGGTGCCGTGCGACTGGTCATGGATGTCCGCGGCAATATTGAAGGCAAGCATGTCCTTATCGTCGAAGACATCGTCGACACCGGGCATACTCTGCATTATCTGATCGGCATGATGGCGTCTCACGGTCCTGCTTCGATCAAGACCTGTGCGCTGCTGCACAAGACCGATAGTACCCAGATCGATGTGCCGCTTGACTATGTCGGCTTCAGTATCCGCGATGAATGGGTGGTGGGCTACGGCCTGGACTACGCCGAGCGTGATCGCACCCTGCCCTACATTGGCATCGTCCATCCGGACGACCGCGACTGACGCTCGCCGCTTCGCTCAAGAACCGTCGTTAGCAGCTGTCATCCGCACACTCTTGTGTCTCAACCTCGATCGTTGAGTGGCGGATGCCAAAGTCATCGGCCAGAATTTTCTTGACTGCACGGACGGTGCTGGAACTGTCCGAAGCTTGCTCCACCAGCACGACATGCATCGTCAGCATCAGTTTCTCCTGCGTCAGGCCCCAAACGTGCAGATGATGAATATCACGTACCCCGGGAATCTCTGCACGCAATTTCTCCTGCATCACCTTGATATCGAGCCACTCTGGTGAACCTTCCAGCAGAATGTGCGCACTCCGCCGCACAAGGTAAACAGCGCTGCGCAATATCAGAAACGCGACAACGACGGAGAGGAGCGGATCGATCGGCATCCAGCCGGTCCAGAGAATGACCAGCGCCGCGGAGATCGCGGCAACAGAACCCAGCAGATCACCCAGCACATGCAGCGCCGCGCCGCGCATATTCAGATTTTCCTGATCGCCGCCGTGCAGAACTGCGAAGGATACGATGTTGACAAGCAAGCCCGCCGCGGCAACGTACAGCATCATTTCTGCCTCAACCTGTGGCGGCGCAATGAGTCGCCGGATGGCTTCGATCAGGATCCATACCACGATGGCGATCAGTGTCATGCCGTTAACAAAAGCGGCGAGAATCTGGAAGCGATGATAACCGTAGCTGCGTTTGCTATCGGCAGGACGAGCACTGATACCGAAGGCGACCAATGCCAGCATCAGAGCCATCGAGTCCGTCAACATGTGGCCTGCGTCAGCAAGCAAAGCCAGCGATCCGCTGATGTAACCGCCCGTCACTTCGACGACGGTAAATACCGCGGTAATGGCGAGCGCAAGCTGCAGGCGGCGCCTGTTGCTGTGCTCAGTCGAATGATGATGTGCCATGGTCTTGAGCGATCGCGTATCAGGCCGAACGGGGTATACGGATATTCTCCACCAGGCGCTGGATACGTTCCGGCGGCGGCGGGGTCATGTAACTGACGACAATGATCACCGTGAAGCTGAAAATCGCACCGATTACACCGATACCCTCAGGCGATATGCCAAACCACCAGTTGCTGGCGACATTCTCACCCCAGGGTGCCCCCGCCCACTTCAGGAACAGTCCCTTGAAGTACTCAATGTAGCCGTAAGTAAACAGCAGTCCCGTTAACATGCCGGCGATCGCACCCTGTTTATTGGCGCGTTTGAAAAATATACCCAAAACGATCACCGGAAACAGCGATGCGGCCGCCAGGCCAAAGGCGAAGGCGACAACCTGCGCCACCCAGCCCGGTGGATCGAAGCCGAGATACCCGGCGATAAGTATCGCGAATGCGGCGGCGATACGACCCGCCAGGAGCTCACCTTTATCTGAAATGTCGGGCACGAAGATACCCTTGATCAGGTCATGAGAGATAGCGGCGGAAATCACGAGCAGCAGCCCGGCGGCCGTCGACAATGCGGCCGCGATGCCGCCGGCCGCGACCAGTGCGATCACCCAGTCGGGCAATCCCGCAATCTCCGGATTGGCAAGCACCATGATGTCACGGTCAACGGTCAGTTCGTTACCCTTCCAGCCATAGGCAGCCGCCTTTTCTGCGAATTCGGCATTGGTGTCGTCGTAATACTGTATCCGGCCATCGCCATTCTTGTCCTCAAAACTGACGAGGCCCGTTCGCTGCCAGGTATCCATCCAGTCCGGTCGATCCTCGTAACGGAGATTGCCATCAGCGCTACCGACCTCGCCGGGCTGTACGGTATTGATCAAATTGTACCGAGCCATTGCGCCAACCGCCGGCGCGGTCGTATAAAGAATGGCGATGAACAGCAGTGCATATCCCGCGGAGGTTCGCGCATCCTTCACTTTGGGCACCGTAAAAAAGCGCACGATAACGTGCGGCAGGCCAGCCGTGCCCGCCATTAGTGCCAGCGTGATACAAAAAATATCGATGCGGCTTTTGCTGCCGCTGGTGTACTGGTTGAAACCAAGGGACACAACTATGTCATCCAGCTTATCGAGAAGCCCTACTCCGGTACCCGTAATCTCGCTACCGAAAGCCAGCTGCGGTATCGCGTTACCGGTTATCTGCAGGCCAATGAAAATAGCCGGCACAGTGTACGCGAAGATCAATACGCAATACTGGGCAACCTGTGTATACGTAATGCCTTTCATGCCGCCTAACACGGCATAGATGAAGACGACTCCCATGCCGATCATGAGGCCGACCGTCACATCGACCTCAAGGAAGCGCGAAAAGACGATGCCGACACCGCGCATTTGACCGGCAACGTAGGTAAAGGAAATGAATATCAGGCAAATCACGGCAACAATTCTTGCGGTACTCGAGTAATACCGTTCCCCAATAAACTCCGGAACTGTATATTTGCCGAACTTGCGCAAGTAGGGGGCCAGGAAAAGCGCCAGCAGGACATAGCCCCCGGTCCAGCCCATCAGATATACCGAGCCGTCGTAGCCGAGAAACGCGATGAGTCCCGCCATCGAGATGAAGGATGCCGCACTCATCCAGTCAGCAGCCGTTGCCATGCCATTGGCGATCGGGGACACACTCTTGCCCGCGATGTAAAAGTCTCTCGTATTGTGCGCACGCGACCAGATGGCGATGCCGATATACAGAGCAAAACTCGCACCGACGACAATATAGGTTAGTGTCTTCAGTTCCATGCGACCGCCTCAGTCTTCATGCACATCGTATTTCCGGTCCAGCTTGTTCATACGCCAGGCATAGAAAAATATGAGGGCAACAAAAACATAAATGGACCCCTGCTGTGCAAACCAAAAACCCAGTTTCACACCACCGATTCGAACCCTGTTTAACTGTTCCACAAACAAAATGCCGAATCCGTAGGAACATATGAACCAGACGAACATGCAGCTTGTGACCAGGCGAAGATTGGCACGCCAGTAGGCCGATCGATTTTCAGGAGTCATAGAGCGCTTCTATTTCGAATCACGGAACCGCCAACAATTTAACAGAGCTCTATTCAAGACTTCAATCCCGTTCGGGATCGGCATTTTTCTTAAGAAAAAAAAACGGCTCCGGTCAGGGAGCCGTTTAACCTTTTTAGTACTTGAATCTTGGCCTCGCATCCCCCGCCAAGTGGTACCTGAAGGTGTCGTCGAAATCGGGCAGCGTCTGCTTTGTTGTTGAAAGGACACTACTTGCGCGACCAAAAGCTCTCAAAATCCGGCGTGTATGTCAATTTCCTAGCAAATTCTGGCAGGCCGCTATATTCATCGCGACAGATTGTTGCCTGAAAACAACACTATATATGTGCCTTTTGCCCATCGATACATGATTTTTCAAGCACTTGTCAGCTCTTATTCGGGCAACGCCTTCAACGGCTCTGTCTCGCCTGCCGGAAGAATAATTTTTGACACAAGAGAAAATCCGCGCACATCGCGCGTTCTTCGGGCGCAGGCAGGCAGCGATCGATCAGGGTAACGCGGCCCGAACCACTCCATTCCGCCCGGTTCAATAGCACGCCATCACCATAGACTTTCTGGCGATCCGATAAGGGAGCCGATAGTATTGTCGCAACAGGCTGGCGTATATCAACCATGAATTGCTTCAGGAAATCGACACATGATTGTAGAGAGAATCTGGACCGCTAACGCATACCGCAACTTTAATTATTTGATTGCCTGCCCCGAAACAGGTGAAGCGCTGGCCATCGATCCACTGGATTACCGGAAGTGTCTCGCCGCAGCCGGGAAACATGGCTGGACGATTACGCAGATCCTCAACACGCATGAGCACGGCGATCATATTGGCGGTAACAAGGCGATGGTCGCTGCGACCGGTGCCAGAATCATTGCACATCGGAATGCGGCGAATCGCATTCCCAATATGGATCGCGGTGTTGGCGCCGGCGACATCATCAATGTAGGCAAGTCGGTTGAACTCGAATGCCTCGATACGCCCGGTCATACCATGAGTCATATCTGTTTGCTGTCACATACGGATCAGCCGGCCCTCTTCAGCGGCGACACACTTTTCAACGCTGGGGCCGGGAACTGCCACAATGGCGGGCACCCAAAAGAATTGTACGAAACGTTTGCGAATCAGTTGCAGAAACTTCCATTGAATACACAAATTTTTCCAGGCCACGACTACCTGCTAACGAATCTCGGCTTCACGCTGGATCGGGAACCCGATAACAGAATTGCAGCGCAAATGTTGTCAAAATACGAGGATCAAAACCCGGCAAACGGCGTGGTCACAACACTCGAACAGGAAATGGAAATCAACACATTCTTTCGCCTGCAAAGCGCAAGCGTCATCGCGCGCCTGCAGGAGTCCTTTCCGGAATTAGGTGACGCACCATCACCCAAAGACGTTTTTCTCAAGCTCCGTGAGCTGCGCAACAGCTGGTAGCCACACCTTGGCCAAGCGTCTTTTGCAGCGCTGCAAGCTGTCTCAACTGAATCGGGTTCGCGCTCAGTACCTGCCGGGATGCCAGCCACAGCCAATGCACGGCACCGTACAGGCGAATCTGTACCGCCAGGCGCTCTCGAATTTCCGCTTTAATACCGCCGGCATACGCGTTTAACAGAGTATCAGCGGCCACCTTGCCGAGCATGTGGTAACTAATGACGGACGCGAGATCAAACAGTGGATCGTTGTCGCTCGCATACTCCCAATCGAGCAGCATGAGGCCCGAACTTTCAATCACGTTGGCAGCTACGACATCATTGTGACAACAGCAACGATGCTCTGCCGGTGCCATGCACTCAATGATTGCTTTGCAGCGCGCACCGATCTCATGCAGATCTTGTTCTGACGACAAGTTGTTGAGATAGCCGCTCGCAACACCGACAGCATCGAAGTTCTTACCCGACAATGGCAGCGCGTGAACCGACCTCAAGAGATCGGCAAGCGACTCGAGATTTTTCGAGATTGCCAGATCATCTGACGTCCACACCCTTCCGTCGATGTAGCGAAGCATCAGGATACCGTTGTCAACATCGGCATGAACAATCTCCGGCGCGAGCCCGGCAGCGGACGCGTGGCCAAGAATGTCGAGCTCGCTGAATCGATCCAGGCCGAACGCATCCGTGTGATTCGCATTCAAGCGCAAGATAAACGTCGCATCATCCGAACTCAGCTTGTACACGCGATTTGTCAGGCCGCCACTCATGGCCTGAATTCGGAACTCGGCAGCCACCATGCCGGGCACCAGGGCCAGCGCTTGTTGCGGTTCCAGTGTTGTACTCATACTGTTGCCGCTAGCTCTCTTGTACTCCGCCAGGATCGCGTCCACGCGATCAAGCCTAGCGGAATCAATCCAACGTACAGGACGAAGAGCAATGATGTCAGTTCCAGATCACGCGACCAGTAGATGAAAATCGACACAAGATCAATCACCAGCCAGTACCACCAGTTCTGCAGTTCTTTTCTCGCCACCAGAAACGTTGCCCAAACGGCGGCATAGGTGGTCATCGAATCGACATAGGGAAACGCCGCATCACTATATCGCTCCAGCAAGAATCCTGTCGATAACGACAGTGCAACAATCACGGCGATCGCGACAAGATGCGTATTGCGCGGCCATATCGAGACGGGCAACTCGCCCGATCCTCCTGAGGAATTTCTCCATGTATGCCACCCATAAACCGCCATGCCGAAGTAAAAAACGTTGAGCAGGGACTCCATGTAGAGTTTCGCCCCCGCAAACAGCATCACGTAGATTGCAGTGCTAATGGCCGCACAAAACCAGCACCAGATGTTCTGGCGGATGGCGAGAACCAGGTAGCCGACGGCAAGCACGACGCCGGCCAGTTCATACCTGGACAACTGTGCGAACTGAGCAGCAATATCGGCCTGCAGACTATTCATCGCAACACGCCTTCCTCAAAATCGCATGTCGAATGTGACGCCAAGCTGACGAGCATCGCCCTGCCGTATGTAAAGGGTATTCGGAAAGTTCGGCGGCTCATTGCCAAAAAAGAATCCACGTACCGCGTAACGTTCATCCAGCAGGTTCCGTGCCCAGATCTGTGCAGTCCAGCGTTCCGTTGCAAACCCGAGACGAGCATTGACGAGTTCGAAGGCCGCCGATTTCTCGTCGTGACTGATGCCAAAATAAAACTCGTCGCGTGCCGATAAATCGACGCGTACGAACATCCCGCCAGGGTGTCGATACATGCCGCCCAATGCCAGGGAATAGGCCGGCGCATGCGCCTGATCGCGGCCGCTCAAATCCGCATCAGGCGTCACAAATCGGTCAAACTCGGCATTCAAAAGACCAACACTGGCATACAACTCCCAGCGATCGACCGGTATCCAGCGGACGTCGGCCTCCAGACCCAGCGTTTTTCCTTCGGCAGCATTGCCTGTGAAGAACACAAATGATGCTGGATCGTTCGGCACCAATTGTACTGAGGTGCGTACTTGTTGATCGTACCGCGCGTTATAGAACACCGCCGCATTGAACAGCAATCGACCATCGAGCCAGTCCGATTTGATGCCAAGCTCCAGGCTCCAGAGTTCTTCCTGTTCGAATTTGCGTCGATTGTCAGGCACCAGGCCCAGATTGAATCCGCCGGCCTTGTAGCCTTTCGCCAGTGTTACATAGCCGATAATGTCCTGAGCAATCACGTGCCTGTAACTAATCTCACCACCGATCATCGTCTCGCCCGGATCGAGGGAAAGGCCGTCAGAGTCAGCATATTCCGTCGATCGATGCTCAATGCGCAAACCGGCCGTAAGCTCACCTTCGCCGCCCGGCGCGAAACTCAGTTGTCCAAAAAATGCAACGTTACGTGCCTCGAAGTGACTGTCCAGGCGCGTGTCAAGTGACAGGGCAAAGTCGAAAAACGGGTCAAAATACTCACCCTGATTGATTGTCGTTAGCGTCTCGTCAAGACTTTGTATGAATAGCCCACCGAGCCATTGCACCGTGTCGTTCATGAGCCCGGCACCCTCTGCTGAGGCAATGCGGATTTCCTGGCTGATCGTCTTTCGCTTGCGATCATTCCGCGACAAAAAATCGTAGGTAAATGGCGCCCAGGCATCTGCGTTGCCCCAGTCCGCATCGAACGAAAAAATCATGTCTGAATCGGCAATGGTCGTAATCGATGTGAGCGAGATCGTATCCGAGCCTTCCCAAACGGCTCTGAATGCTGCCCCAATGCTGGTCTGGGAATCTTTCCCGGGACGATCGGATAAGACTGTCAGGCTGTTGTCGATCGCGAAGGCGTCGTAGCCGTCATCGATATCCGTGAACATGCCCGTAAGCCGCATTGCCCAGTCGTTGTCTGTCTCCCATAACAACTTGCCGCGAATCGTCGTTTCCTGCCGGCCATTGGTGTCCGATCTGCCGAGATAGGTATTGTTGCGAAACCCATCGCTTTCATGGTGGTGGGCACTGAGTCGATATTTGACCTTTCCGCCGTTCGAAAGCGGCCCACCGAAAGCAACGCCACCTGAGAATGCGGCATCCCCACCGACGCTTAGACGCAGCATGCCCGTCTGCTCGTCAGTCGGGTCGACGCTTTGCACATAGATCAGACCGGCCAGCGCGTTGGCGCCATAGCGGCTCCCCTGGGGCCCTTTAAGCACTTCAATTTGCTGAATATCGAAAAGCGTCGCCACTGAACCGATGCCACTGAAATCAATATCGTCAATGAGAAAACCAACGGATGGATTGGGAGCACCTTCGTACTGATCGAGTTCGCCGACACCACGAATCTGAAAATGACGTGCACGATTTCCGTCGCCTGACCAGTTTAGATTGGGGATGGAGTAAATAAGTTCTTCGAAATGCTGTACCGCCAACCGTTCGATCGTTTCACGATCGAGAATCGTTATGCTCGCGGGTATTTCTATGCCGGTACGTCCCCGAAAATCGGCGGTCACGATTATTTCTTCGATTGAATCATCCGCAAGCACAACGCTTGAAATTACAAGAGACAGGAACAGCACAACCATGGCGTTGCGCGTGAAACAGGTAAGCCGAAACATTATAGAATCCTCTTCCTACGCCGGTATTAACCGGATCAGGTTCTAAGGGTTCCCGCGCTGGCGCTACCCCCTGGTAACGTCACGGGTCTCAGGTCGGTTGACCACCCCTGGTGATGTCTGAATGGTACAGCAAAACGGTCGGAGACCGGTGCTTCTATTGGCCTCAATCGCGGGTCAGGTCCCGCTCCTACAGCAATGCCAATAGATGGATTGTAGGAGCGTCACCTGAGGCGCGACCCTCCGACCTCAATCGCGCGTCAGGTCCCGCGCGTACAGCAGTGCCAATAGATGGATTGTAGGAGCGTCACCTGAGGCGCGACCCTCCGACCTCAATCGCGCGTCGGGTCACGCGCGTACAGGAGTGCCAATAGAAAAGCTGTAGGAGCGTCACCTG
>JADFNG010000056.1 GCA_022563505.1 Pseudomonadota bacterium
CCGTATTCAATCGATTGGGATACAACGGCAGTGGCCAATGGCCAAGTCACATTGACGGCCGAGGCGGATGATGCTGCGGGCAATACCGGCGTTTCCGCCAACGTGGTCGTCACCGTAGACAATGTCGCTCCCGTAACATTGTCGCAACTTCAGGCGCAGATCTTTGGACCTACCTGCTCTGTCGGCGGCTGCCACACTGGCCCGACGAGCAATGTACTGCCGTCGGGCATGAACCTGACAACCGCTGCCAACAGTTTCGCTGCGCTTGTCAATGTTACGAGCTTGCAGCAAGGAGGCCTCAATCGGGTCACGCCCGGCGATCCCGACAACAGCTACCTGATTCAAAAACTTGAGGGGACCGCCGCCACAGGTGTTCGCATGCCATTCGGTGGACCGTTCCTTGATCAGGCAACAATCAATATGGTGCGGCAGTGGATTTCGGACGGTGCCCTGAATAATTAGGCGTTGCGCCGATACCGCAAGAACACGCTCAAAGCCAGTAACCACAAAAAGACGGGGCCGCTGGTACCAGCGCCAGACTCCTCGCTCTCGCCAGCTCCCCCTCCAGCGACGGCGCTAACGGTGACGGTGCCGTTGGCACTGTTGTCTGCTGCGTTGGCATCCGCTTCGTTCGATGACAGCGTCACGGTATAGGTCTGTGTACCCACGATGGTTCCGGTAACACCAATATCCAGAATTGAACTGGACTGAGCCGTAAGACTGCTTGCCTGGCAATCAATCTGCTGAGCAGACACGGTGCAGTTTCCTGCTGACCAGGTTGCGCTATCCGCTTGCAACCCACTGTCGAGGGAAATACTCAAGGCCACCGCCGTTGCATCCAGAATCGAACGATTTTCGAGGACGGCACTCAAGGTGGTGCTCTGGTCAACAACAATGGAAGCCGACGTCGGCGTATTGACAACCAGGTCAACAGCAGGATTTACGACGATCTGCGCGGCAACCTGGTTGTTGTCGAGGTTGTCATCCACATTCGCGCTGACCGTTACGTTGAAAACTCCGGCACCGACAGCGATTGCCCTGCTTGTTACCGTAACGGTGCGTCCGCTACCGCCAGGGACATCACCCAGCGGACAGCTGATGGTACCGGCACCACTGCTACAGGCTCCCACAGAAGTCGCCGCGGAGATAAATGACACATTGCCAGGCAACGTGACGTCGACGGCGACATTTGTCGCCTGCGTTATTCCGTTATTGGTCACGTCGAAGGTAAGGGTCACACTAGTGCCCAGCAATGGCGACGGCGACTGGCCGTTGAATGATACCGTCATGTCGACACTTGGCAGAGCCGTGATGCAGGCGGCAGCCGCTATGTCATCCTGCATCTGGACAATACTGCAAGCAGAAAACTGGTCGTCGCCATTGAGGCTCGGCGCCATGATGAATGTCTGTGGCTCGGCTTCGCATGCCGATGCAACCTCGCCGTCGTGCGGCGCGCCGAAGTTGTGGCCGATTTCATGCGCGGCAATCAGGCTGTCGAACGTCGTGCCACGATTGCCTTCGCTAAGTCCTGCTCCGAACCTCGTCCGGCACAAGACACCACCGAACGCTATGCCAACCGTGGACGTATCAAAGGTACGGCCGGTATAAAGGTAAGTGAGGCCCTGGCTGTTTTGCGCCGGCGTATTCTGTCGGTAGGTTGCCAGTTCATCCAGCAAGGTTCCCGCATCGAGGGTGTCGGTAAACGGGTCCGCACTGCCGCTGAACGTTTCGAGGACTTGCACATTGATCTGCACGCCAAGCTGTTCACTGAATATTCCATCGACATTATTCAGGCGCGTAACAATGGCTGCGGCGGCGTCAGTATCGCTACCCATGGCATCGGTAAATTCGAAGTCACCGATTGCGCCAAAATTGATTTCAGATACCGCACCCGGCGCCTGTGCTTTCGCTGCACTCAGTTCGCCCATCAACTTCTGGTAGTGCGCTGCACCGCTCATCAATAAGGGAGCGCCACCGCAGGACAATGTGCCGGGCATAATCAATGTATCGGCGAGCCGATAAATAACGGGCTCCGTTATTGGCAAGACACTATCCCCCGGTGCCTCTATCGCGAACATCTGCTCGCCGTCCCAGATCAGCCCACGCGGCATGCCATTGAAAGAGACAATCCTTACCCACGACCCGGGTTTTCCCGCAAGCCGTCCACGGTATATTTTCAGATCTGCCAAGGAAGCATTTCGTGAGGACGCAGACAACAAACCGTCATGCGGCTCAAGTCTTAGATCAAATGTTCTGCCCAATGCATCAAAATTGAGTGTAACCGGTCCTGCGCCGCCGATTTTCTGGCTCGTCGAGCTGACGTCACTCTCGAAGCTGAGTCTTTGCAACTTCTCGTAGTGAGATACGATGACACCGTTCGAATCAGCGGCGAACAAGGCCGAAGAAAAACAGATTGCGGCAATCGCCGGCATGCATTTGAGGGCATTCATAGAGATCCCGTCTTGTCGGGCTGACAGGCTCTTAAGCTAATCAAACAGGGTTGATCCCGACAAGGGACTGTCCGTGTGTTCTCACGAACAGCGCACACGAAAGTGTGCGCTGGTTCTCAGTTATCGCTCATGCCACCGAGGGTCAGTGCGCATTCGTCAAAATAGCCGGTTTCTTCAGCCACATCGCGTTGTTCTGATGTCAGCAGGTAATGGCGGCGATCGTGTTCACGAAGAAACATCTTTGCCATGACTTCGCCCGTATCCGATTCCATGTAAACCGTTTGCCCGTCGATTCGATAGCCTCCTTGCAGTGGGTATCCGGGATACGGGTTGATCACCTCGCCGTCGTCGTCGACGATTACCACGTCCGTGAATTTTTGCCACGTGAACCGGCCCTCGCTCAGACTAATGGTGTCACCTGTAAAGGCAATGCAACCGGGTGAGTAGATGCCTTCGTGGTACGCGCAGCCGAACGAGGCAGATATAATGAGTGCCGTCGTGATGTTGCGCAGGTTCATACTCGCAGAGTATCAGACCAAAGCGGGCAGTAGCCAGCAAACTGCTCTTACAATGCCTTGAACACCTCGTCCAGAGTTTCCTTCGCATCGCCGAACAACATGCGCGTGTTCTCCTTGAAGAACAGCGGATTCTGGACGCCGGCGTAACCGGTGGCCATGCTGCGCTTCAGCACGATGGTCGTATGACCTTTCCAGACCTCCAGAACGGGCATGCCGGCGATCGGACTGTCCGGGTCGGTCTGGGCCGAAGGATTGACGATGTCATTCGCACCAATCACCATCGAGACGTCAACATCCGGAAAATCGCTGTTGACCTCGTCCATTTCAAAAACGATGTCATAAGGGACTCTTGCCTCCGCCAACAGGACATTCATGTGTCCTGGCATACGCCCGGCGACCGGGTGAATACCAAAACGCACGTTGATGTTCCTGGCCCGCAGGGTCGCCGCAATTTCGTTCACTACATGCTGGGCTTGTGCAACCGCCATGCCATAACCGGGAATGATCATCACCTCTTTGGCATTTGCGAGAAGCGCGGCTGTTTCCTGCGCATCGATCGGCACGACCTCTCCCTCGATATCTCCCGAAGCCACACTCTTGCCGCCGCCGGTACCGAAACCACCGGCGATCACCGCGAGGAATTTCCGGTTCATTGCGCGACACATGATGTAACTCAGGATGGCACCGCTCGAGCCGACCAACGCTCCGGTAACAATCAGGAGATCGTTGTTCAGCATGAAGCCGGTCGCCGCTGCGGCCCAGCCGGAGTAGCTGTTCAACATCGAAACCACGACAGGCATGTCCGCACCGCCGATCGCCATGACCATGTGGATGCCAAAAAGCAGGGCTATCCCGGTCATGATCAGAAGCGGTGTCATACCGCCACCGGCGGCTGACTGCAGTACGAATTCGCGGCCAAACCAGATCGCGCCCAGTAACAGCGCCAGGTTAAACCAGTGGCGACCCGGCAGGGTCAGCGGAGAACCACCAATGCGCCCGCTCAGTTTGCCGAACGCAATCACTGAACCGGACAGAGTGATGGCGCCGATCAGGATGCCAATATAAGTCTCGATATCATGAATGGTCAGATCGACACCGGCTAAGTGAACGCTCGGATCCATGAAACTCGCGAAGCCAACCAGGACGGCGGCCAGTCCGACCAGGCTGTGAAGCATGGCGACCAGTTCCGGCATCTGCGTCATTTGAATGCGCTTCGCCAGGATCAGGCCGATGCTTCCACCGATGAGAAGAGCTATCAGCAGGGCCGTGTAGTTTCCCGTGACGACGCCAAAGAACGTTGCCAGCAACGCGATCGTCATGCCTGCCACGCCATACCAGTTACCGCGGCGCGCAGTCTCGGGGTTGGCGAGGCCACCCAGGGCCAGAATGAATAGGATCGTCGCAGCGATATACGACACGGTTACGATACCAGCGTTAATCATGTCGTCTTCACTTCCTGAACATTTCGAGCATGCGACGGGTCACGGCGAAACCACCGGCGATATTGATGCTCGTGATCAACACCGTGAATGTCGCGATCCACATAATAAGATTGTCGGTTGAGCTGATCTGCAATAGCGCCCCGATGACAATGATGCTCGATATCGCATTGGTCACACTCATCAGCGGCGTGTGCAGTGCCGGAGACACATTCCAGATGACCATGTAACCGATAAAACAGGCAAGCACGAATACCGTGAAATGTGCCATGAATGACGGCGGTGCAACGGCACCGAGACCGAGAAGTGCGAGAGCGCCGATGACAACCGCCATGATCGGGCCGAATACGGAGGGTTTCTCTTCGACAACAACAGGCGCCAGCGCCGGTTCTTTCTTCGCTGGTGCTGCGGAAAGTTTCGGTGCAGGTGGCGGCCACGTCGTTTTGCCCCCGGTACAGACCGTTGCACCTCGTATGACCTCATCCTCCATATCGACAACAATTTCGCCGTTTTTCTCCGGGCAGAGTTCCGTCAACAAATGCCGCAGATTCGTGCCATACAGCTGGCTTGCCTGAGCCGCCAGGCGACTGGGCAAGTCCGTGTAACCAATGATGGATACGCCATCGCGCACCACGACCTTGCCCGGCTCGGTGAGCTCACAGTTGCCACCCTGTTCGGCGGCAAGATCGACAACCACGCTGCCGTCTCTCATTGAGCGAACCATTTCTGCAGTGATGAGTTTCGGCGCCGGCTTGCCGGGAATCAACGCCGTCGTGACAATGATGTCAACTTCCTTCGCCTGCTCCGCAAACAGTGCCATTTCGGCTTTGATGAACTCCTCGCTCATCGTTTTCGCGTAACCGCCTTCGCCGGAACCGTCTTCATCATCAAAATCGAGTAACAGGAAATCGGCATTCATGCTTTCGACCTGTTCTTTGACTTCCGGACGAGTGTCGAACGCACGCACGATGGCGCCCATGCTTTTGGCCGCACCAATCGCCGCGAGACCGGCGACGCCCGCGCCGATCACCAAGACTTTGGCCGGGGGAATCTTGCCGGCAGCCGTGATCTGTCCCGTGAAAAAGCGTCCAAAGTGCTGTGCGGCCTCAACAATCGCGCGATAGCCAGCGATGTTGGCCATGGAACTCAAGGCATCCATTTTTTGCGAGCGGGAGATTCGGGGGATGCTGTCCATCGCCATTGCGGTCACGCCGCGATCGGTCAGCGTCTTGAGCAATGCGGGGTTTTGCGCGGGCCAGAGGAAACTGATCAGCGTTTGACCGGATCGCAGCAGCTCAACTTCGCCGGCTTCAGGTGCCCGAACCTTCATGATCAGATCGGCTTGCGCCCACAAATCCTTGCTGGACGCGACGATCTCGCAACCCGCCGCCTCGTAAGCTGCGTCAGAAAAGCTCGCGGCGGCACCCGCACCGGCCTCGATTGCAACACTGAATCCCAGCTTCGTAAGCTCTGCCACCACGTCAGGCGTCGTGGCAACACGCTTTTCACCTGCATGTAATTCTTTCGGTATGCCGATTTTCATTCAAAGTCTCCGATTTGCCTGGCGGGATTGTCGGTGAGGGGCTGACCGAAAGCAAGGCAACAGCATGCCCACTCGGAATGAACCTGTAATGAAGAGTCGGTCGCGGATCAGCATAGGGGCAACGACGGTGGAATTGGGGAAAGGGGTGGCGACGTTAACCGTGCTACAGAATAAAGGGTACGCACTCCTGTCCTGGTAGCGTTTGTCAATCGGGCGACGGGTCTTCGATTATGGTTTCGCCTGCCGTAGCAGGACATGCCAACTGAGTGCTGCAATTACGCACCAAATAGCACTCCGGAGCGCCATCGCCGCCCCGGTACGCATTTCGTCCACACCTATTAATGAGTGACCATTTACCAGCACAAGGATTTGAGGTAGGTATAGGTATCTATTTCACGCAGACTGAACATTCGCGCCGATATCATTGCTGCGGTCGCGCGTCAGGTCAGGCTCCTACAGAAGTGCCAATGGAAACTTGTAGGAGCGTGACCTGACGCGCGACCCTCCAATGCTGAAGTATTGCCAAGAGGGTCAATACGATGAGCCACCGCTTCCAGTTCGTAGACGTGTTCTCCGAGCAACCATATTCCGGCAATCCACTGCCCGTCTTTCTCGATGCCGATGGAATGTCAACTGAGGAAATGCAGAAGATCACTCGCTGGATGAATCTTTCCGAAACAGCCTTTCTATTGCCGCCGACCGATACAAGAGCGGACTACCGTGTCCGCATATTTACGCTGGCTCACGAATTGCCATTCGCCGGGCACCCAACCCTGGGCAGTTGCCATGCCTGGCTTGCTACCGGCGGAAAACCACGCCGCGAAACGGAGATCGTACAAGAGTGCGGCATCGGCCTGATAACAATCCGGCGCACCAAAAGTAAGCTGGCATTTGCGGCACCGGACTTGATTCGGGCGGGACCCGTGGACGAAGCTGATCTCGATAGAGTCGCCAGTGCATTGCAAATTGACCGGAAAATCATCGTGGATTCACAATGGGTGGACAACGGCCCGGGCTGGGTCGCGGTGTTGCTGGAGAGCGCACAGGCCGTCCTGAATGTCGAACCGCTGAATGCTTTTCCGACACAAATCGACATCGGTATCGTAGGCCCATATGGCAGCGGCGAAGACGCCGCGTTTGAATTGCGCGCGATATATTCGGATCATCAAGGCGTCATGCGAGAGGATCCGGTGACGGGCAGCTTGAATGCTTCGGTCGCTCAATGGTTGCTGGCAAGCGGTCGGGCGACTGCCCCTTACATCGCAACCCAGGGGGCTCGAGTTGGGCGCTCGGGTCGCATTGAAATCAGCCAGGACAGCGCCGGGGTCGTGTGGGTCGGAGGTTCGACACGATCCATGATCGACGGTGACGTTACCGCATGCTTCGGACCAGAACGTCAGTAGTACTTTCAAGCACGGTCGCAAGAAAGAAAATTATTACCGGAGCGTCGTGATTGACCTTTGTCCTATTGTCACGCAGCGTCTAGTGGAGGATTGCCGGTGTTGAATCCGTCGTCCCTGCTATTGAGTGTGCCATTGCATTACAGTCGCTTCGCCTGCAACTCGTTGATCTGCTAATGGCGCCGTTTCTTTCTCTTGTTATCGCTTCTTGTCTCGCCGCCCTTTTTCTTGATCGATAGCTTTGGTTTTCCCTTTTTGGCCTTTGGCGGCAATGTCGACATGGTTTTTTTCTGCATTGAACGCGCTGACTGACGCTTTCGGTCTTGTGGCGGTTTCGCTTTATCGAATAGCGAAATCTTTAGCGGCTCTCCACATACCCGGACCTTTTTCAGGTCCATTAAGACATCCCGCGGCATTCCCCTGGGGAGATCGACCAGGCTGAAATCCATGTCGATTTCAATGTGACCGATGTGTTCGCCGTCCAGGCCGGCTTCGTTCGCTATCGCACCAACGATGTTGCCGGGCTTGACCCCGTGTTTGCGACCCACTTCGATCCGATACCGTTCTTTGTCAGCATCCGGTGCCGAGCGAGGTTTGTTGTCCCGTTTTTGGCCGCGGGGTGGTCGACCGTCCCGCTTTCGTGATTTAGCTTCCTCAGCGCGGCGCGCCGGCCTGTCCTTGTCCGGACTCAGCAGCATCGGCTTGTCACCCATCGACATCTTTGCCAATGCGGCGGCGATTTCTACTGCCGGTACATCGTGTTCCTGCCGATATTGTTCGACCAATCCCTGCGAGAATGCCAACTCTCCAGCGGCCAAGGTATCAGTGATCTTCTGCTTGAAGTCTGCAATACGTTTATTGTTAACCGTCTCTGTCGTGGGCAACACCAATTGTTCGATTTTTTGTCGCGTCGCCCTTTCGATGGCGTAAAGCATCCGGCGTTCGCGCGGCGCAACAAACAGAATCGCTTCGCCTTTGCGACCGGCACGACCGGTGCGACCGATTCTATGGATATACGCTTCCGTGTCATAGGGAATATCGTAATTAATGACATGGCTTATGCGCCCGACATCAAGTCCACGCGCCGCAATGTCGGTCGCAACAAGAATATCCAGCGCGCCTGTCTTCAGTCGTTCGACTGTTTGCTCGCGATGATTTTGCGCCATGTCGCCATTCATCGCTGCGGCGGCATAGCCCCTCGCTTCCAATCGCTCGGCGAGTTCGGTTGTCGCCGTCTTGGTACGAACGAAAATCAGGATTGCGTCAAAGGGCTCGACTTCCAGTATCCGGGTGAGTGCATCGAGCTTGTGCACGCCGCTAACCTGCCAGTAACGTTGCCGGATGGTTTCGGCGGTGGCAGTCCGAGTCTTGATTGAAATTTCCTGCGGCTCACGTAAGTAACGGCGCGCGATCCGTTCGATCTGCTTCGGCATAGTCGCAGAGAACAAGGCCATCTGTCGGCGATCCGGCGTCTGCTCCAGAATCCACTCGACCTCATCAATGAAACCCATGCGCAGCATTTCATCGGCCTCATCCAGCACCAGGGCCTGCAGGCCATCCAGCTTCAACGTCCCTTTTCGCATGTGGTCCGTCAGGCGACCGGGAGTGCCTACGACCACATGAACGCCTCGCTTCAACTGACGAATCTGTCCCGTATAAGGCTGGCCTCCGTAAATCGGCAGTACATGGAATCCCTTGATGTGGGATGCGTAACGCTGAAAGGCTTCCGCCACCTGGATAGCAAGTTCCCGGGTGGGCGTCAGTGTCAGTATCTGGACTGCCTTGTTCTTTACGTCAATGCGGGACAATAACGGCAGCGCGAAAGCGGCCGTTTTACCGGTGCCGGTCGGCGCGTGGCCCAGCAAGTCCAGGCCCTGCAGCAGGTGTGGAATTGCCTGACTCTGAATGGGCGTCGGCATTTCATAGCCAACATCATCCAGCGCCTGAATTATCGCTGCGGGAAGATTCAGTTCGTGAAAACTGGCGGCGCCAGGCTTGGACTTGGTCATTGGGTGGCTCTTGAGTCGGGGAGATCCCGGCCGGAGACTCGCCCGGCTGGCGCTGCATCATACATTGCTGACGAATAATAGGGCGCCCCAACGTGCTTCGCGGGCCGATATTCGGCGCTTCCTCCCCGAACGGTGCCAATTTTGCTATGATCCGCCCGCCCGAGCCACCGCCCATCTCAGAATCCCATTATTTACAAGGCTTTTACGGATTGGTAGCCGGTGCCCGCAGGGCGCTCATTCATTCCTCACACCGGGTATACACTCGTGATTTCTACCGCAAATCTGTCGATTCAGTTCGGCGCCAAACCCTTGTTTGAAAATGTCTCCGTGAAATTCGGCAATGGCAACCGCTATGGCCTGATCGGTGCGAACGGCTGTGGTAAGTCGACCTTGATGAAGATCCTGGCGGGGCAACTGGAGCCCACCACGGGCAATGTGTCCACCGACCCCAACATTCGGGTCGGTCAGCTTTCCCAGGACCAGTTCGCGTATGAGGACTACCGCGTACTTGATGCCGTAATCATGGGTTACGCAAGACTGTGGGAGGTCAAACAGGAACGGGAGCGGCTGTATTCGCTGGCAGAAATGAGCGATGAGGAAGGGATGCTCGTTGCCGATCTCGAGGTCGAGTTCGCGGAGCTGGACGGTTACTCCGCTGAGTCGCGCGCCGGTGCCCTGCTGCAAGGTATCGGTATCCCCGTCGAACAACACGAGGGACCCATGAGCGCCATCGCACCCGGCTGGAAACTCAGGGTCTTGCTGGCACAGGCACTGTTCTCAGACCCGGATGTATTGCTCCTTGACGAGCCAACCAACAACCTCGATATCAACACCATTCGCTGGCTGGAGGAATTCCTCGACGGCAGCAAGGCCACGATGGTCATCATTTCGCATGATCGTCACTTTCTGAATAGTGTGTGCACTCACATGGCTGACCTTGACTACGGCAAGCTGCACGTTTTTCCGGGTAATTATGATGAGTACATGACGGCGGCTACGCAGGCACGTGAACGCGTACAGGCTGACAACGCGAAAAAGAAAGTCAAAATGGCCGAACTGCAATCATTTGTCAGCCGCTTCTCCGCCAACGCCTCAAAGGCGCGCCAGGCAACGTCTCGCGCCAGGCAACTGGAGAAGATCAAGCTTGAAGACATCAAGCCATCGAGCCGGGTGAGCCCCTTTATTCGCTTTGAACAGGACAAGCCGCTGCGTCGCATCGCTGTAGAGGCAACCGGCATCAGCAAAGGCTTCGAAGCTGGCCCGTTATTCGAGAATCTTGACCTGACCATCGAAGCCGGTTCACGCGTGGCGATTCTCGGCCCGAACGGAATTGGCAAAAGCACACTCGCCCGCTGCCTGCTGCAAAAGATCGAGGTCGATAGTGGCGAGGTGAAATGGGCCGAAAATGCCAGGATGGGATACTTTGCACAGGACATTTCGGCGGAGTTTGAAAAAGACATGTCCCTGTTCGACTGGATCACTCAGTGGCAGCCCAAAGGTGCGGACGAACAACTGCTGCGCGCCACGCTCGGACGCATGCTGTTCTCCAGGGACGATAGTGAGAAGTCGGTGAAAGTGGTATCGGGTGGCGAACAACGCCGCCTGATGTTCGGCAAACTGATCCTGCAAAAGCCTAACGTACTGGTGATGGACGAGCCGACCAATCACCTCGACATGGAATCCATCGAAGCGTTAAACCTGGCGCTCGAGAATTATCCTGGAACGTTGATTTTCGTCAGCCACGACCGGGATTTCGTATCGTCACTTGCCACCCGTATCATCGAGATGACAGCCGACGGCATCATCGACTTTAAGGGCAGCTACGATGAATACCTGCGCGCCCAGATGCTGAGCGAGAAATCCCTGGTCGCCTGAATCTGCGCTGGCCACCAATATGGTAGTCACAATACGTTTATTATCAACGTGACATAGCTTCGATGAAGGACGTAAGTTGACCGATACGCATTACCCCCATCTCCTCGCTCCACTGGATCTCGGCTTCACCACTCTGAAGAATCGGGTGCTCATGGGCTCCATGCATACGGGGCTTGAGGACGGCAATAAACACCAGCGACTGGCGGCCTATTTCGCGGAGCGTGCACGGGGCGGAGTGGGCCTGATTGTTACCGGCGGCTATGCGCCCAACCGTGCCGGGGGAGTGAAGCCCTTCGCCGGCAAGCTGACAACCCGGGCCGAAGCCGTCAAGCACCAGCGGATTACGAAAGCAGTGCACGCCGAAGATGGCAAGATTGCGCTGCAAATACTGCACGCGGGGCGGTACGCCTACCACCCACTATCGGTAGCGCCCTCACGCATACGCTCACCCATCACGCCATTCACTCCACGAGCACTGTCGAGCGCCGGTGTGGAAAAACAAATACAGGCATTTGTTCGATGCGCTCAACTGGCACGCGATGCCGGCTACGACGGTGTCGAGATTATGGGTTCGGAAGGCTACTTCATTAACGAATTCCTGGTCACACACACGAACCTGCGCACGGATAAGTGGGGTGGTGACTATTCACAGCGCATGCGCTTGCCGATTGAGATCGTCGAGCGAACCCGGGACGCTGTGGGTGATGACTTCATCATTATCTACCGCTTGTCCATGATCGATTTAATACCCCAGGGCAACAGTTGGGATGAGACCGTGCTATTGGCCAGGGCGATCGAGGGCGCCGGTGCCACAATCATCAACACAGGGATCGGATGGCACGAGGCGCGAGTCCCAACCATTGCCACTTCAGTGCCCCGAGGTGCCTTTGCATGGGTGACGAAGAAAATGAAACAGGAAGTGACCATTCCGCTGGTCACTTCCAATCGTATAAACCTGCCGGCCACAGCGGAGCAGATACTGTCCGAAGGATGCGCGGACATGGTGTCGCTGGCGCGGCCCATGCTGGCCGATGCACAATTTGTGCGCAAGGCGCGCGAAGGGCGCGCCGATGAAATCAATGTGTGTATCGCCTGCAACCAGGCTTGCCTGGACCACACGTTTGCGAACAAGATGAGTACTTGCCTCGTGAACCCACGGGCTTGCCACGAAACTGAGCTGAACTACGTTGCCACGGGGACTCGCCGGCGCTTCGCTGTTGTCGGTTCGGGACCCGCTGGACTTTCTACCGCCGTCATCCTCGCTGAGCGTGGCCACGAAGTTGATCTTTTCGAAGCGGCGGCCGAGATCGGTGGCCAGTTGAATATGGCCAAGGTGATTCCAGGCAAAGAAGAGTTCCATGAAATGCTGCGGTATTTCAAGCGACAGATTGAATTGCAGAATGTGCGGATGCACCTCAACAAGCGCATTAGCGCTGATGAATTAATCGCCAGAACATATGACGGCGTCGTCATTGCGACCGGCGTCGTACCCCGAGACCCAAAGATAGAGGGGCAGGACCACCCGAAAGTTCTTAATTACATCGATGTGCTCAGCGGACGAGCATCCGTTGGCAAGCGCGTGGCGATTGTGGGTGCCGGCGGCATCGGCTTTGACGTCGCGGAGTTTCTGCTGCAAGACGGCGAATCTCCCACACTGCATCTCGATGAGTGGCTTGCGGAATGGGGTGTGGTTGATCCGTCTGTGGCACGCGGCGGCGTCGCTCCTGGCGGAATGCAGCCAGGGATGCCGGCCCGGGCCGTAACGCTACTGCAACGCAGCACGGGTAAGCACGGAGCCGGGCTGGGTAAGACCACGGGCTGGATTCATCGCGCAACACTGAGGATGAAAAACGTCCGTATGATCAGTGGCGTCAATTATGAGCGCATTGCTGATGAGGGACTCCTGATCACCTACGGCAAAAAACATGAAAACCCAAGCTGGATCGATGTCGATAACATCGTAATGTGTGCGGGACAACGTCCTTTGCAAGAGTTGCAAGCGCCCCTGGAAGCGGCAGGCATTCCCGCGCATGTGATCGGAGGCGCCGATGTAGCGACGGAACTCGATGCCAAACGCGCCATCGATCAAGGCTGCCGCCTTGCCGCACGACTTTAGAAAATTGGCGTCATCTTCTTTCCTGCCCGGATCTCAGGAGGCATGACATGGGACGTTGGCGTCCACCCGCTCCAGAATCCTCCCCGTACATCACCCCAACAGGCTTTGCGGTTTTGCAAGCGGAGTTGAAGGATATCTGGTTGCGCCGCCGCGACGTTGTGAAGGCCTTGTCTGCAGCTGCCGCTGAGGGCGATCGCTCGGAGAATGCCGAATACATATATCGAAAAAAAGAACTCGGCGGCCTGGACCGCCGGATACGATATCTGCAAAAACGTCTGCCCGTTCTGAATGTGGTGCGAGAGTCACCCAACTGTGATGCAATTTATTTTGGCGCCATTGTAGAAGTGTGTGACAAAGCCGGTGAAACACACACCTATCGAATCGTGGGACCGGATGAGACAGATGCCAGGACAGGCGCAATCAGCATCGACTCACCGCTCGCGAAGGCGCTATTGGCAAAGCGGGTGAGCGATGCGATTACGTTCAGTAGCGGCGAAAAAACGGCCACAATCACTGTGGTATCAATTCAATATGAGCAGCCGCAATGAGGCAACCGCTAACTCAACTCCCGTTCGAAAAGGTCTAACAACCTGCTCCACGCACGCTCCGCCTGCGCTTCGTTGTAGACCGCTGAGTCCGGCGGACACCATCCGTGCAACGTATCCTCATAGACCTCTATCTCCGCAGATACGTCATTCGCATCAAATGCCTCGCGCAAAAGCACTTTCGCATTGGGGTCACGCTCGTCATCATTCGCCGCAATCGCAATCAGGAACCCGGCTTTCATCTTCGACACCAGTAAATGCGGACTGTCTTCCTTGTCCGTCGCAAGACCTCCGCCGTGGAACGATCCACCAGCACCGATTCGATCCGGCATCGCCGCCGCCAGTCGCAACGTGTAGGAACCGGTCATGCAATAACCGGTCGTGCCGATTTTGCGGTTGGTATCGACTGATTCCTGCTGATCGAGATATTCGACGAAAGCGCGGCCATCGGTGACGCAGGTTTCCGGCGACAAGGAGCGCGCATGCGGCATGAGCAAGTCGCGAATCCCCGGGTCGCGAAACCCCTTGCCCTCGGGAACCGCGGCACCTTTAACCGTTCGATAATACGGATTGACCACCAGAACCGAGTATCCCGACTCCGCAAGGCGCCTGCCCATATCGCGAAACGCCTGACGAATGCCGACAATGTCCGGCCAGACAATCACTGCAGCGTGCCTCCCGCTGGCCGGGTGCACGAAATAACAATCGGCCATGCCGTCCGGCGTCTTCACCATGACATCCTGTTCAACCACATCCAGCGCGTTTGCAACTGGCGGCAACATCAGGGCAAGCGCGACGCCTGCGCCCCGCTTGCCAAACTCCCGGCGCGTCAACGCATTGCGGCGCAGGTATTCCTCAACATCTTTGGCTGTCTGTTCATCACACATAACGTTCTCCTAAATTCGGCAGAGTGCTCCTGCGATATTGACCCATTGCTCCCGCAAACAAATTCACCTATTTACGCGCAAGAACGGTGTCCGTATCCGGGCAAGCGATCGATCGGTGGCAGGTACAAACGAGAGTCATTGGGGCGACGATTGATCGAAGATCATTATTTTCGTCGCGTAACCTGAATGGCTTTATTGGCTTTGCCGGACATCCGGTAACCGGAAACCTTGCCTCTCGTGATTGTGACTGTATCACCGACGCGCAACTTGAAACGCCGATCCACGTGTTTTTGCTCCCAGATCTGACCGTTGTCGAGCGATACAATCAGTTCACCATAGGGGCGCTTACGAATTTTCACGACGGTGGCGGTTACCGATTCCGATTGTCGATCGTAACCGAAGCCAGTCGCTGCCGCTGCCGCCGTTTTGGGCTCCGGCGAGCTGTCAACGTGCGCCGGCGGGACAGTAGCCACCACCGCAGCTGCGGCAGTTGTCTCGGCCGGGAGCGCCATGCGATCTGCCTGGGACGCCGCGGACGGAAAAACAGTAACGGGCGGTGGCGTTGATGGCGCGGGTGGTCGCGCGACCAGTACTGCAACCTCCCGGTCGTAGCAAGCCAGTCGAACCATGACGTCCTGTTCACTCGCACAGGCCAGAATCCTGGGTGGCACTCGGTTTTCAACGGCCTGTGCGCTGGCCAACGGCGAACTTGAACCGGCAGCAACCACGATGATTGCGGAAAGAGCCATGGTCTTTCTGTTCATTACTATTTCCCTCTGGATCCGGCGGGCCGTGACGTCCACGGAGCAGTCAATTGTACCCATGTTGCAGGCGTTTTTCCCGACCATCGTATTGCCTTGCATCTGCTCATCGCACTGGTTCCGGAGGGAATCAAGCTAATCGGTACAACGATGATGCATTCATTCCGGAAGAAAAAGTAGGTTGAACGCCTGCTGCAGCAACTCGATATGACACACATTCCGGTATTCCAGGGGAGCGGCGGCGACGCTGGCGACAATGTGGACATTGCATCCTCGAGCGCGGGTCGGGCGTACGCAGCAGAAGGGATGCAAATACTTGTTCGGCACGCGCTCCAGAACATGCTTGAGCACGCGCGATCAAGCAAACAACTACAGAGAGAATTGCGACGGTTCCTGAGCGCCCATCAGGCTGTGTAGATATTCGTCCTGGCACCGCCTGCCGATCTTGCGGCTTTGCTGAAAGAGCTCCCCGAACTGGCGAAGAACATCTCCCGCGTCCTTCTTATGGGCGGATGGGTGGAGGCTGAAGGAGGCAACGAGACCGAACTGCGAACCACCTGTAACTGGAACATTCAAGTGCCATGGTATTTCGCACAAGCAACTGGAATTTCTCAGCTCAGTCCGTCATCAACCTCAATATTTTCGGATTCCAAGTGCATCCCGGAGGCCTCTGCCTGGAGTTCCAGCAGAATGCCAAAATCGCAATCTGTATGGCCTGCATCGATCGCTTGCTGCACCAGTTCACGGGTGGCAGCAGCAATCGGCATGCTTGCCCCGAGCCTTTCTGCGGCGGCCAGACCGAGATCCATATCCTTGCGCAACAATGAAGGTGTAAAAGTAGGCGTCCAGTCCAAATTGACGAACGCGGGTGTTTTGTAGCGTGTGAACATCGATCCCATGACGCTGTTATTGATGAAGTCCAGCAAGGCGTGACGGGATACGCCGCCTTTTTCTGCCAGGACGGTAATTTCCGCCAGACTTTGCGTGACGACGCCTAGCAGAACGTTGTGACAAATCTTGACCATACGCGCCAGTTCGCCCGTGCCCACGTAGGTCACGCCCTCACCAATCACTTCCAGGTATTGTCTTGCCAGATCGAATGCTGACTTCGGACCGGATGCCACAACCGTCAGTCGGCCGGCCTGGATGACCTTCGCGTTGCCGCTGACGGGTGCCGACAACATATTGCAACCGCGCTCCTTAAGTGCGTCTCTGACCCGTTGCGAACCTTCCTCAGAAACACTCGAGCAATCGATCAACAGCTTTGGCGTCGCAGAACCGGCCAGCACACCATGATCACCGCAGATGACACTGAACAA
>JADFNG010000057.1 GCA_022563505.1 Pseudomonadota bacterium
ATGAGCAAAACAAGTTTGACCTGGTGTTGCTGGATATCTGGATGCCGGAGACCGATGGAATTACGCTTCTGAGAGAATGGTCGGAGCAGGGAGAACCCCGCTGTCCGGTGGTCATCATGTCGGGACATGGCACGGTTGATACCGCTGTGGAGGCCACCCGGCTCGGCGCATTTGATTTTATTGAGAAGCCGTTGTCGATAGCAAAATTGTTGCGCACAGTTGAGCGTGGGCTTGAGTCAGCCAAACGGCAGTCCGGATCGACACGTACTCTTTTACCGCCGTTGCTCGCTCCTGTCGGCCGCAGTCGAGTGATGAAAAATCTACGTGAACAGGTGCAGCAATTTGCGCGGCTTGATTCACCGGTTCTTCTGATTGGCGAAGCCGGTACGGGACGTGCTGCCTTCGCGCGTTACATGCATGCACTGAGCGCTGCTCCGGATGCGCCGCTGGTCAGGGTGCTTGCGGCATCACTCACCGAGGGAAATGCGGAGGAACAGCTGCTCGGCAGCGAAATTTCCGGCGCGACGCACCGTGGTTTTCTTGAATGCGCAGAAGACGGCGCGTTGATCATCGAAGAGCTGACCGACCTTACGGATGGGGCGCAAAAACTGATACTCAGCACCCTGGACCAGAACCAGTTCATTCGCAAGGGAGGGCATGAGCCTGTGGGGTTTCGTGCCAGGGTCATCGGCACCGTTAACTCAAACTACGAAGCGGCGATTGCTGCCGGCACGCTGCGGCGTGAATTAATATCGAGCCTGAATGTACTGACACTTCGAGTGCCGCCTTTGCGGGAATACGCAGAGGATGTACCGGAACTGCTGAGTTACTATATCGACAAACTGGTCGATGCTGAAGCACTGTCCTTTCGCCATTTCAGCGTTGCCGCGCAAAATCGTTTGCGCAACTATCCCTGGCCCGACAATGTCCGCGAACTGAAAAACCTGGTGAGGCGCTTGTTGCTTACCGGCCGCGACGAAGAAATCTCGCTCGCTGAAGTAGAAGAAGAAATCAAAGCAAGCGGTACCAGCGGGGAGCCACTCGTCAAGCAGGATCTGTTGTCTCTGCCATTGCGAGAGGCGCGCGAGGAATTCGAGCGCGCTTATCTGCGGCAACAGTTGACGTTGTGTGGTGGCAAGGTCGGCAAACTGGCGGCGCGGGTCGGCATGGAGCGTACGCACCTGTACCGTAAGTTGCGCGCGTTGGGCGTGGATTTTCGATCGACTGCTTCTAACGAGGACGAGTGATGGCTAAGAAACTGTCGTTACAGCATTCTCTTGATATGATTGCTGCAACCATTGCGGTGGTGGCGCTTCTGGGTGTGTTGCAGACCTTCGTCATTGGCAAACATTTTATTATTCCCACGATGATGCTGTTTTTTTGTGTGCTCTTTGGCAATCTTGCGCGTTACGGTTTTCAAGGTCATGTCTGGGCGAAGCAGATTCTCTTCTGGATATTTTTTCTCTTTACCTGGCATGCATTCTTCGCGTTATTCTGGGCGAAAAAGTACCGTGAAATTTTCGGCGATTCTTTCGAATATGCGTTCAGCGCCATTGTCCTTGTGTTCACATTTTTGCTGTTCAAGTATGCGCAAAAAAATAACATTCTGCGCCGCGCAGAAGGAAATACGACTTGAGTCATCATCGTGCAATTGTCGTGGCCGCCGTATTCGGCATGGTAACGGGCTGCGTTGTCAGCATGACATTCGCACAATCAATAGCGCTGGATCCTGCGCGGGTCGCGCCCCATATTTTCGAGATTGTGCTCGAGAATGAAAAAGTGCGCGTCTTAAGGGTGACGGACAGGAATGGCGAGACACAGCCGCTGCATTCGCACCCGGGGAGAGTGATTGTGCACCTGAGTCCCTGCGCATGGTTGGTGCAGGAAGACGATGGCAGCACCCGCATGGAGTCGCATAAATTTGGCGACGTCTATTGGGCGGATCCACTGACCCACGGTGGACGCACCAGCAATGTTGTCGAGGAATGCCGTTCCATCGAAATTGAGATCAAAGCACCGCCCGCCATCTGATGGTATCCGCAAGACCACGGGTTTCGGGAGGCTATGGATTTCGTGGCAGCTTCGAAATACGGCCGTCCGCGTGAAATTGTAATCCGTTTTCGACGAAGTCTTCAGCGCTCAATTCGCGCAATAGCGTCAGTACTTTTTGTTCGGGATCAGGTTGCGGCCCGCCCGGTCGAACCTGTTCCGTTGAGTGCACATGACCTGCAATGAAACGCCCTTGCTGATCAACGGTTACCATCAGAATCGGTGCAATGCCCTTGATGCCACTCACGCTGATGCCGTAATAGGTGGCGAAATTTCCAAGGCTGTAGGCGATCAGTCGATCCTTGTAACGTTCCATGCCACGGACGACATGGGGGCCGTGCCCAAAGACAAAGTCTGCCCCGGCGTCGACCATCGAGCGTGCGAAACGCACGACGTCACCACGCGGTTCGCCGAAGTATTCCTCCTCGGCGAAAGGGATGCGAGTCATGTTGCGACCCTCGGCGCCACCGTGAAAAGAAACGACCACGAGATCGTGTAGTGCGGCTTGCTCAACGACCGTTTGTGCCGCCAGCGCATAGTCATGCAGCAGGTTGGAGTTGCGGGTGACCGAAAAAGCGATGAATGAAACCGTCAGGCCGCGGGATTCCAGACTGGCGAAGTCACCGACCCGCCCGGAATGTGCAATACCGGCAGTGCTTAGCGCGATCATGGTCGAGCTTCGTCCGTCTTCCCCGAAATCGCGAGCATGGTTATTTGCCACGCTAAGGGCATCGAAACCGGCATCAAGGAAGTGCTTCGCGTAGCGGGTGGGGGAACGAAACAGGTAGCAGGCACTGGGGTTTTTGCATTTTTTGGCGGGTTCGCCACCATCGACGAGCACGCCCTCAAGATTTCCAAAAGACAGGTCGGCAGATGCAATGATCGGTGCAACCTTGGCAAGAAAATCGATGCCGTCGTCATCCGGCAGATGATTTTCCGGGTAGTCGGTGCCGAGCATCATGTCGCCGACTGCCGCGAACGTCAGGTGAACGGTTTTTCTTGCTGCTTCGGTGGCCGGCACCAACGTTACTGTTGCCTGCTGAGTCTCGGCGGGCTGCGCACTGTCGGCAGTCGTATCCGCCGACGTAGTTGGCACAGCCTGGTTCGGTGTCGTACTGCAAGCGGTGAGACACAACTGCAAAGCCAGCAGGCTCGCAATGCGGGCTCTAGTCACCAACCCGGATTCTCAACACATCAATATTTGCCTGGCGGAGACGGCTGCGAATCATGTTCAGTCTGTCGAGATCCTGCAGCGGCCCGATTCGCACCCGATGGTAGGTCTTGTCGTCGATCGACACTCTCTGGACACGGGATTCAATGCCTTGCAGCGCGAGTTCGGCACGCCGGCGCTCGGCATCTTCGTAACGGCTGAATGAACCGGCCTGCAAGACGTAATTGCCCGGCCGTATCACAGCCTGTGGCTGAACGTCCCGGGTTACATCCGGCTCCTGCTCGGGCACGATCACTTCAAAGTTGGGCAACATGTGGTAGAAGTCAAAGCGGTTTGGTCGTGCTTCTTCGGTTACAGTAGCAGTTGCGCGCTGCCGTTCACTATTGTCATCCAATGCGACCTGCGGTTCTTGCCGTGCAGACGCAACAACACCGGCGGCTGCCGGTCGCGACAAGCCGTTCATATATATTGCGAATGCAACTGAAAGGCCGATCGTGAGGCCAAAAACCATCCACACCCAACCCGGAAATTCTTCCTTGCGTTTGGCATATTTTCGTTTGCGTCGTCGCTTGGCCATCGGCTTACATAGACTCCGGTGCAGATACGCCAAGAACATTCAGGCCATTCGCGATGACGTTTTGCGTTGCCCGAATCAGCGTCAGTCGAGCATTGCGAAGATCGGCATCGTGGACGATGAAAGTATGTGCATTGTAATAGGTATGAAACTCATTGGCGAGGTCACGCAGGTAGTGCACCACATGCTGTGGAGCGCGATTATTCGCGGCGAGTTCGATGACTTCCGGATACCGGCTCAGCATCGACATCAGCGATCTTTCATGTGCTTCTCGCAGCGTGCCGAGATTGTCGAGACCCGCCGTTTTGTCATAGCTTAGCGACCTCTCTTCAAGCTGCCGAAATACGCTCGAGACCCGGGCGTGGGCGTACTGGATGTAGTACACGGGATTGTCATTGGAGTGGCTCTTGGCAAGTTCAAGATCGAAATCCAGGTGCTGATCGTTGGAGCGCATGACATAGAAAAATCGTGCGGCGTCATTGCCCACTTCTTTGCGAAGCTGCCGCAGCGTGACGAACTCGCCGGAGCGCGTGGACATCGATTGTTTTTCGCCCCCCCGGTACAAGCTGACAAACTGGACCAGCTCGACCTCAAGGCTGTCGCCCGGGTATCCCATCGCCACCAGGCCGGCCCTCACGCGTGCGATATAGCCGTGGTGATCGGAACCCAGGATGTCCAGCAAATGATTGTAACCTCGCTGGTGCTTGTCATAGTGGTAGGCAATGTCCGAGGCAAAGTAGGTTTTCTTGCCGTTGTCCCGGGTAACGACGCGGTCTTTTTCGTCGCCGTACTCTGTCGCCCGGAACCAGGTAGCACCACCTTTTTCATACAATTTGCCCCGTTCCTGCAGAACGGCCAGCGCGTTGTCGATGCCGTGGTCATCGTTCAGGCTGGCTTCGGAAAACCAGCGATCAAAAGTAACGCCAAATTCGGCGAGATCGTCTTCAATATCTGCACGTATCAGCTCGTGCGATTGCGCGCGTACAGAATGAAAATGCTTCACGCCAAGCAGTCGTTCGGCATTTTCGATCAGTGCGTCGACGTATTTGTCTGCGCTACCTTGCGGCGCATCCGGCGGCAAGCCATCCAGCAAGTCCTCAATGAGAAGCTTCGGTAGATCGGAGGTATTGATTTCGGCCGCAATATCCCGGATGTAGTCGCCCTTGTAACCACCCTCGGGTATTGGCACCGTCTGGCCCTGCAGTTCCAGCCAACGCAAGAGGACACTGGCGGCAAGTATATCCATCTGCCGCCCGGCATCGTTGACGTAATACTCACGGTAAACCGAGTAACCGGCAGCTTCGAGAATATTTCCAAGTGTTGCCCCGTAGGCAGCAAGCCTGCCATGTCCAACGTGCAATGGCCCGGTCGGGTTTGCCGACACGAACTCGAGCAGAATTTTCGGCTGGTCTTTTTTCTGCAGCTGTCCGTAGGCGTCACCCATTTCGATGATGCCCGCAACGGCTTGCTGCAATGCCGAGTCGCTCACGGTGAAATTGATGAAGCCCGGTCCCGCAACCTCGACTTTAACGACAAGCTCACTGTCGGGTAACGCGTCGATAATTGTTGCTGCCAGTTCGCGCGGGTTCTTGCCCGCAGACCGGGCGAGACGCATTGCAATATTGCAGGCAAAGTCGCCGTGCGATGAGTCACGCGTTCGCTCGACGCTGGCGGCGACGGTCGAATCCCCGCACGCGTCGCTCAGTTCAGGCAGAGCTGCGAGAGTCGAGTTGACGAGGTTTGCAATGCGGGTTTTCAATGTGAAGCCTTGTGGTGAAGCGGAAAAACCCGCCAGTTTAGCGCTCTGTCAGAAAAGCTCAATCGGATCGACGTCGATGGACCATCTTACACGTCGCCCGGCAACATGGCCCTCAAGATCCCGGCGCAAAATGTCCAGGAGTTGGTGCAACACCCGTCGATCGCGACTCTGTAACAGGAGCTGGCCGCGATAGCGCCCGGCTTTACGCTCCATCGGCGCGCTGACGGGCCCAAGGATGCGTACGCCGTTAAGCTGAGTCGCATTGGCGCTTGCGGCGGCCGCATGCAGGAACGCCCAGGTATGTTCGCGTTTATGGGACGCGGCACGTAACAGCGCCAGCCGGGAATAGGGCGGCCAGGCACAGGCTTCCCGTTCAGCCAGCGCAAACCGAGCCACCTGGTGGTAGCCGCCGGCGAATAGCTCCTTCCAGAAGGGGTGGTCCGCAAATGCGGTTTGAATAAAAACTTCACCCTGCTGTTTTTCCCGGCCGGCCCGTCCCGCAACCTGAATCAGGCTTTGTGCCAGGCGCTCGCTGCCGCGAAAGTCGGTACTGAATAACCCCTGGTCCGCATTGATGACCCCGACCAGCGTCAGCTTCGGAAAATGATGCCCCTTGGACAACATCTGGGTGCCGACGAGAATCTTCGCTTCACCACTCATGGCCATGGCAAAGGCCTTGTCCATCGTGCCCTTGAGTCGTGTGCTGTCACTGTCGATGCGGGTGATGGTTTGCCCGGGAAAGCGTGCTCGGAGCGCATCTTCAATGCGCTCGGTCCCCTGCCCCAGCGGCACACAAGACCCGCCGCACTCGTGGCAGCGGGCATCGAGCGGCCGGGAAGCTCCGCAGTGGTGGCAGCTCAGCTTATTACTGCTGCGGTGCACGGTCATACGGGAATCACAACGGCTGCACTCGGCCATGCGTCTGCACTCGGCACAGATCAGCGTGGGGGCGAAGCCACGACGGTTGATAAATAACAGCGCCTGATGACCGCGCTGGATGTGATCGCCGATGGCGGTGAGCAAGGGCGCACTAAGTCCGTCCTCAAGCGGATGCTTGTGCAGGTCGATCAGGCGCATGAGCGGTGGCACTGCCCCGCCGGCCCGGGCTGTGAGCGTCAGGTGTTGATAGGCGCCCTCCTCGGCGCGCCGCAAACACTCCAGTGATGGCGTTGCTGAGCCGAGAATAACGGGAATGTCGAGATGTTTACCTCTGACGATGGCGACGTCTCTTGCGGAATAACGCAGCCCTTCGGTTTGCTTGAAAGAAGCATCGTGTTCCTCGTCCACGACGATGAGGCCGGGCGATTTGAGGGGTACGAACACAGCGGAACGCGTGCCGAGGATGAGCGGTGCGCTGCCCGAGCGCGCACTGCGCCAGGCAAGCAGCCGTTCACTGTCGCTCAGACCGGAGTGCAAAAGCATGGGTGTTATGCCGATGCGCTCCTTGAGTCGCGCAACAAATTGTGACGTGAGGCCGATTTCGGGGACGAGAATCAGGACTTGCCGGCCGGCTCCAAGGACCTCCTGCATCACCCGCATATACACTTCTGTTTTGCCACTGCCCGTCACGCCGTCAAGCAAGGTGGTGCGGAACCCGGTTTGTCCGGTGAGTGCAGCAAGCGCTTCACGTTGTTCAGGATTCAGCGTCGGGCCGGGGCGTGGCTCACTGAGTTGCGGACGGTCATTGGCAATGTCCACCACCTGTTCAAGGCGGACCCAGCCTTTGTCGAGCAGTGGCTTGCGCTGCGTTCGCCAGCCGGGCAGTTTTTGGTCGAGAGTGCCGAACGGTACGGCCGTGTTTTCTTGCAGTGCGTGCAATAGCGCTGCCTGGCGTGGCGCACGTTTGGCAACCTGCCCGGCATCGGTCGCCGCACCTTCCTCCGTCAACGAGAGGGCTGCTTGCAGGGGCAGCAGCGGCTTGCCCTGGCGCAACAGGGCGGGCAGGGCGGCGGCGACGACCTCCCCGATCGGATGTTGGT
This sequence comes from Pseudomonadota bacterium, assembly GCA_022563505.1. Classification (GTDB taxonomy): domain Bacteria; phylum Pseudomonadota; class Gammaproteobacteria; order Steroidobacterales; family Woeseiaceae; genus JAADHU01. The sequence goes on from JADFNG010000057.1 coordinate 7,533, forward strand.
AATAGTCACTGACGAAGCGGACGAGCCAGAGGTCGTTTGCGTCAAAAAGTGGTTCTGCATCGAGCACAGTGATGGCACGGCGCAGTTCGGCATGGGGCAGGTCACTCGTCGCGGCGGTATCGATGATCAGACCGATTTGATTGCGCCGGCCAAAGGGCACGCGTACGCGGCAACCGGGGCGAGGACGAACCACGCAGTCCTCGGCTGGCAGGTAGTCAAAGATCCGCGTGAGCGGAACGTTGATCGCGACTTTCAAGATCAAAGACTCCGTCATCGCGATTGAGCGCTCCCGTGAATTGGAGGTCGCATCCCTGAATAATTTTTGAAAACAGCCATTTAGCGATCTCTTGAATCGGAGTTCATTTGACATAATTCCATGAATTGATGCGGCGGCAACGTCAACCAAGCGGCCGTCCGGGCGTTGAAAAGATATAACGGGTTTTCTGGCATCGAGTTTGGCCGCAAAGCCACTCGATTGCCTATTAGACCCCATGGCGCAGCGAAGGTGAATACGGTGCAGGAGACGGGCCTCAAAAGACAAACAGCATGGGCGGGTGACGAATGAACGCCTGCGTGGGCAGTTTTGCGGTATCTTGCACTCGCGTGAGTGATACGGGAGTCAGGCCGCTGCAACGCGAAGAGGAACTTAACCGGTTTTTTGCGGGCGTCGAGAAACGCGCGCTCAGGATTGCCGAGATTGCTATTCGGGATCGTGATGAGGCACTGGACCTGGTACAGGATGCAATGCTGAAACTCGCCAGCAAATACTCACACAAGGACGGTCAGGAGTGGGCGCCGCTTTTTTATCGCATATTGCAAAATGGTGTGCGGGACCATCATCGCCGCGGCAAGGTGCGCAACAAAGTGATGGTGTGGTTCGGCGGCGCAAAAAATGATGACAGTGATTACGAGGCCATCGCCGCAGCGACTGATCCAAAGGGCCGCACTCCGGAGGAGCAACTGCAGACCAATGAAGCCATGCACTCGCTGGAAAAAGCGCTTTCGGCCTTGCCTGGCAGGCAACGGGAAGCCTTCATGTTGCGTGCTTTTGAAGGGCTGGATGTTGCCGGTACGGCATTGGCAATGGGGGTTAGCGCAGGCAGTGTCAAAACGCATTATTTCAGGGCGGTACATTCGCTGCGGGACTCGTTGGGAGAACACTGGCAATGAATGAGCATAAGGAAATCAGGGATTGTAACGAGGCGGATGAGCGCTTCATCGCACAGGCGAAGGCGCATTTTGAAGACAGTGTGCGCAGTCTCGATGGTGCGACACAGTCGCGCCTGAACCAGGCCCGACAGAAGGCGCTCGCAGAGACCACGACGGGCGCAGGCTTCGCTCGCTGGAATCAGTGGGTGCCGGTCGCCGGCGTCGCTGTGGCGGCGGTCTTCGCTATTGTCTTGTGGCGAGGCAGCCCATCGCTGGATGAGCGGATGCCCGTGACGACGACGGCGGATTTTGAGCTGCTGTTGAATCAGGATGATTTTGAAATGCTGGAGGATTTCGAGTTCTACAGCTGGATAGACATTGATGACGTTGGCTCCAATGTCGGTTAGCCGCCTCGTCAGAACAACCCTGTTGCTGGGATGCGCAGGCTGCGTGCCACTGGTGCTGGCGGCGGAAGAAATACAACCGGATCTCGAGTTTCTTGAGTATCTGGGCAGTTGGGAAGAATCGGACGAAGACTGGCTGCTGTTTAGCGATGACGCGAACCCAAAGGTCATTGTCGATGGTAGCAAGCAAAGCGATGCGGCACTGGAAGCTGAAGCATCGACGGAGTTGGAAAATGAAAGCTAAAACGTTATCTCTGCTTGTCGTAACGATGATTCTGTCGCTCGGTGGCCAGGTGCTCGCACAGGAGCAATCGACCGCATGGCAGAACCTGACTGAGGCACAACAGGAAATTTTGCAGCCGTATGCTGACGGCTGGGAAACGATCAGTCCGGCACGCCGGTCAAGACTGGCGGCGGGTGCAAGCCGCTGGTCGGAGATGCAGCCAGACGACCGACGGGCTGCCCAGAATCGCTTCCAGACCTGGCGGAACCTGAGCGACGAACAACGCGATCGTATTCGAAACCGCTACCAGGAATTTCAAAAACTGCCCGCGAATGAGCGTACTCGCATACGCCGAAACTTCGACGGGTTCCGTGCATTGCCCGTAGAAAGACGCCAGCAACTCAGGGATCGCTATCGTCGCATGTCACCCGAGCAGCGCCAGCGGACCCGCGACCGCCTGCGTGACCGCGCTCGCACCACCCGTCCCCACACAGGAACCCGCAAGTCTCCCAGGCTTTGACTTTTGCCCCACCTCCTGCACACTAGGCCCGAGGAGGAAGGACAGATGTTGCTTGGCTCCGCTACGACAATTTCCCAGCAGGTTCTGCGCACCGATATTGCCGGCATGCCGCTTGAATGGATTAACTATAAGGAAGCGGTCAGGCTCTACCATACGGAGCAGGTTGCGTATGCCTGCGGCACACACCTCTATACGGTCTATGGCGGGTATAACGCGGCGGACGGACGCCGCAGCAGCATCGATGTGAGTTCGATTATTGCGACGCGCGGGACCAGCCAGGGGCTGGCCTTTCTGCGTGACCAATACGTTCCTCCACTGAATAACCGGACGCTCTTCAAGCGAGATGCCAATCTCTGTCTGTATTGTGCGGCGCGCTTCCCGACGCGGGATCTGACGCGGGACCACATAACGCCACTGTCACAAGGTGGCGGGGATGTCTGGAATAACGTGGCGACAGCGTGCCGACGGTGCAATAACCACAAGGGTGGGCGGACACCGGAACAAGCCTCCATGCAACTCATCGCGGTGCCGTTTACACCGACCTATGCGGAGTACATTTATCTGAAGGGTCGCCGCGTACTGGCAGACCAGATGCAATATCTGCTTGCGCATATTCCCCGCTCAAGTCCGCTGCATGCGCGTCTGCGAGATCATCTGTCCGATCGTGAAGCCATTCGCTAGGCAATGCAGTACCTGATCGACGCGAGCGTTTACGTATTTCGGGCTTACTACTCAATGCCCGACGATATGGTCGATGATCAGGGTAATCCGGTTAATGCCTTGTACGGCTTCTGCCGTTTTCTCGGTGACTTCATGGAACAGGTGCGGCCTGAGTATGTGGCCGTTCTGTTTGATGAAAGTCGTGCCACAAATTTTCGCACCGAAATTTATCCGCAATACAAGGCCAATCGTGATCCGGCGCCGCCTGAACTTAAACGGCAATTCGGGCAATGCCGTCAATTTACCCGTGCGCTTGGGCTGATGAACTGCTCGCATCCCAATTATGAAGCAGACGACCTGATTGGTACTTTGGTCAGCGTGGGGCGACGCGAAGGAAGACGGTCAACGATCGTGACTCGCGACAAGGATCTGGCGCAACTCGTCGCGAAAGACGATGTGTTCTGGGATTTCGCTGGCCGGGGCCGAATTGCTTATGAGCAAATTCCGGAATTCTTTAACGTATGGCCGGAGCAGATCGCCGATTTTCTCGCCCTCGCAGGCGACAGCGTTGACAATATCCCCGGCGTGCCCGGTGTTGGTCAAAAAACGGCCACGGCACTCTTGCAGCATTTCGGCAGTCTGGACAAGGTGTATGCGAACCTGGATGCGGTGCATGAGGTGAGCGTTCGTGGTGCCAAGACACTCGGCGCCAAACTGGATCAGCACAAGGATGCGGCGATGCTGGCGCGGCAGTTGACGGGCATTGCCTGCGATGCTCCGATAGAACAACCGGCCACGGGATTGAGGCCGCAACCACCGGATTTGGGTGCGATCAATGCGCTGTTTGATACGGCAGGCATTGGAACGGCACTCAGGCGTCAGGCGGAGAGGGTCAGCGACCTGTACTAATCCGCGTCGGGGGGTTGGTCTGACTCATCGACAATATAAGCCTCACCCAGAAAATCTTCATCGAACAGGTAAATTTTCGTGCCCTCCGGGGCGGCGATGACTTTGAAGGCCCCCTCGAAACCCGGGTGACGTTCGCTTTTTATGCCGTGTCGCTCGAGCAGCGACTCCAAATGGTTTTTGTCATGGCACTTGAAGGCAAGCGCCGGGCCACTGAGCGCGATGCTTTCGCTCAGTCCGAGTGCGATACCCCCCGCATCAAAGCGCATGTGGGTTGTCGGTTCCTCGCGGAGCTGCAGCAAGGTTGGCGCCAACGGCGCCCAGAAGTGACCGGCGTGCATGGTGTCGCGCACGGGCAATGTCAGCTCGAACCAGCTGCCGCATGAGGAATGCTCCAGGTCATCCGGCGGCGCGGAAAATGTCCTGGCTTCGAGCAGGCTGATCATGTGGCCGTCGCGATCGGCGAAGCCAAGCTCGTTAAAGACATCCTCGTCAATCCTCAGAAAGGTAAAATCGAAGCCATGATCGATCATTGAGCGCGCGTGTCGCGCCAGGTCCTGATGTACGAAGGTCAGTGCCGGCGCATCGAAGATACGGTCGTGCAGGCCAATGCAGATGTCACCGTCAGTGACCACCGCATAACGATGGGACCAGACATCGCTGGTTTCGAGTTCGACAAAGCCGAGTGCCTTGTAGAAGCCGAGCGACTCCAGAACGTCGGGTGCATGCACGCTGAATTCGAGATACTTTCCCAGCATGGCTATTTTGCCGCGCCCATTTGTCGAGCACGCTTAAGGCTTTCCTGCCGCTCACTGGCCGATGCGGAGGGCGCATCGGTTGTCGATGATTCCGGCCAACCGGCAACGTTTATTTCCACGAGATCGGTCAGGAAGGAAATGTGATCGGAGCGATTATTCAGCGCAGCGATGTAGCGCAAATCCCCACCCCCGGACCGTGCATATTGTTCGGCATATCGTATTGCAATCTCCTCAAGCGTCTCCAGGCAGTCGGCGGCGAAGCCCGGGCAGATGACATCGATGTCACCACGGCCGGATTGAGCCCATTCCTCGAGCATTTCATCGGTGTACGGGTGCAACCATTCGGCCCGGCCGACACGCGACTGAAAACCGAGCGACCAGTCGTCACTGCCGAGGCCCAGTTCAGCGGCAACCAGTCGAGCCGTCTTCTGGCACTGGCAATGATAGGGATCGCCGTCCAGCAACATTTGATAGGGCAGGCCATGGAAGGAAAACAGCAGGTGCTCACCACGGCCTTTCGATTCCCAGTGGTCGCGCACACTGTTTGCCAGCGCAGAGACATAGCCCGCAGATTTGAAATAGTGATTGATGAAACGAAATTCGGGGACCCAGCGTCGCTTCGTCAATGAGGCGGTTACTGCATCAAACACGGAGCCGGTTGTTGAGCCGGCATACTGCGGGTACATCGGCAACACGACGATTCGTTGTACGTTCCGGGTCCAAAGCGCTTTTAAGGCTGCTTCGATCGACGGTTTGCCATAGGACATTGCAATTTCGACGTGTACGGGCCCGGATAAACGGGCGGAGAGGCCGTTTTGCAGGGCGCTCCCAATGGCCCGCGAATGCAGTAACAGGGGTGAGCCCTCGTCCGACCAGATTTTCCGATAGGCTCTTGCCGAGCGTGCTGGTCTGATGCGCAAAATAAATCCATGCAGCGTGAGCCACCAGAGCGCGCGTGGCGCTTCGACGACTCGCGGGTCGGATAAAAATTGCTGCAGGTACGGTCGCACGGCAGCGCTGGTGGGCGCATCGGGCGTGCCGAGATTGACCAGCAGAACACCCAGGGAGTCGGCAAGCCCATGTTCGTGTGGCGGCGTTGAATCAAAGCGTGGCATGCAATTCCCGGTGGTTTTAAGCGTTGCGCAAGTGCTTGACTAACCATACTAAATCGCTAGCGTCGCTACCAGAAGATGCCTATTATATGCACACTTCACCAGCTGGAAGAATCATGCGAACTGATGCAAATACGGATACTGCAGCGCAGACGCCGGATCGCTGGATGTTAATCCGCGATGTTGCCGTGCTGCAAGTGAAACTGATATTCGACGGATTACGGGATCTGGTGCTGGTACCTGTATCCATTCTTATGGCTGTCATCAGCCTCGTAAAAGGCGGTGACCGGCCTGGCCCGCAGTTCTACGATCTGATGCGTCTCGGCAAAGAGAGCGAGCACTGGATTAATCTGTTCGGCGCGGCCGAGCATGCGCGAAAATCGGGCACGGCGCCCGGTCATTTTGCGGGTCGCGATATTGACGCGATGGTGTCGCGAGTCGAAGCCTTCGTGGTTGACGAATACAGGAAGGGCGGCGTCACCGCTCAGGCGAAGGATCATTTCGACAAGATGCTGGATTCCGTGCGCAGCAAGGCCAACAAGTCCGGACATTCCTGATCAGTTCTTCCTCGCAACGTCACGACCACTCAACAGATCATCGAGGTGTGGCGCCGGGTGGTTCGGCAACGCTGCTCCACGAAGCCGTGAAGCCAGCATCCTGTCGACCCTTGATCGGTCGATTTGCCAGCTGCCGCAGCGCCACATTCACACCGTCGTGTGATTATTTCCCTTCCCTACAGTCTGTCTTTGATTTGGTAATAGAGCATTCCAAGCGCCACCATTGGCTTGCCGAATGTGTGTACTCCGGGTACGACGAGAGACTTTACGCCGGCAAAGATGTCGAATCGTTCGCACGTGCCCGCAACAGCGTCCGCCATTATTTGTCCGGCCAGATGGGTAACGTTGACCCCATGTCCTGAGTAGCCCTGGCAATAGAACACGTTGGGCGAAACCCTTCCGAGCTGCGGCACTCGATTAATCGGGACACCGATCGTGCCTCCCCATGCGAAGTCGATTTTTGTGTTTTTCAACACAGGGTAGATTTTTGTCATTCGCGGCCGCAAGTTCTTCTGGATTACGTCAGGGTCACTTCCGTAATATTTGCACCGCCCGCCAAACAGCAGTCGCTTGTCGGCGCTCAAACGAAAATACTCGAGCACATAATTCGGATCGCAAACGGCCAGGTCTTTGGGGTTAATAAGCCCGATCAACTCTTCGGAAAGCGGTTCGGTCGCCATGATGAAACTGCTCACCGGCAACATGATTCCGCGCAGCTTTTTCTCCAGCGCATGATATGCGTTGCCGGCGATTACGACGAAGTCGGCGGACACAGAGCCCTGCTCAGTGATCACCTCCGGTCTGTTGCCCTTTTCTATCCTGAGAACCGGCGATTGCTCGTAAATCGTAGCGCCCTGCTTTACGGCAGCAGTTGCCTCGCCGATGCACATGTTCAATGGATGCAGGTGACCGTTGCCCATGTTCATCAACGAACCGATGTAGGCTTTCGTGCCAATGGTCTCGTGCGTTTCCTCTTTGGATAACATTCGGTATTCAAAAGGAAAGTTATGGGCTGCGAGTCGCTCATGCTCGGCGTCAAGATCACGCAGATGCCTGTCCTTGATCGCCACATCCAGGTAACCGAATTTCAAATCGCAATCTATGTCGTACGTCCGCACACGTTCACGAATGATGTCGTGACCTGCCCAGCGCATATCCCAGAGCAACTCTCTGCAATCCTCGCCATTTTTCCTGATCATTTCAGCTTCGCCGGAAATGCCGCCGATGATCTGCCCGCCATTGCGGCCGGACGCACCCCAACCTACTCTGTTCGCCTCAACAACATGTACGTTGTAGCCTCTTTCAGCCAAGTGCAATGCCGTGGAAATTCCTGTGAAGCCGGCACCGATGACACACACATCGGCACGGTGAGCACCCTGCAACGGTGCATAATCCGTGACCTTGTTAACGGTGGCTGCGTAGTACGAGCCAGTGTGTGCCTGCGATTGCATCTTCGAGTTCCATGTGGCCTTCTCTTAGCATCGCTGACGAGCGGGCCACGAATCATCCCGCCCTATAGGCGTGACGCGAAATTCGCCAGGGTCCGGACAGGATCAGTGGGCTTTTTTCAGCTGCATCCGGCGGTATTGAGCAGGCGTCTGTCCAATGCATTTCTTGAAGGCGGCGTAAAAAGCCGACGTGGAATTAAAGCCTGCCTCGAATGCAACATTCAAAATCGCACAATTGTGGCCGTCGTAGTTGCCCAGTTGGTTCTTGGCATATTCGATTCTGTGCTGATTCAGGTAATCAAAGAAGCTCATGCCAAATCCGGAATTGATTACCTGTGACAAATGATTAACCGAGCAATTCACACTTGCCGCAAGTTTCGGTAGCGTCAAATCGGATCTGAGGAAAGCCTGCTCAGCTTTCATGACGTATTCCAGGCGATATTTGAATTCTTCAAGTTGAACGTCACTCAAACCTGACTTGGCATACTTGTGCTGCAGTGCCCGTTTGACGACGACACTCACAGGATTCCCGGAGTGCCTCATTTTGGGAGTTTCGTAGTAATCGGTAATTAGCAGAGCCGCATCACCGCTCAGCGTCATAAACTCCGCACCGCGATAGGAGTCCTCGAAGCCATCCGCTCCATCCGCGTCGAGTGATAACACGCGATACTGGAAAGCGATGCAATTCTCACTTGTCATCACTTCCCCGATCAACTCATACCGACTTCGGTGTTTGGCGAAAAAAGAGTCCAGGCTAATAATGAGTTCGGCGCGTGTACTTTGCAGGTTTTCGGGAACATCGCGGTAAATGCCTTCCGCGACCAGATGATCCGCAACACCTTTAGGGTCGCAGTGATTCCACGCATCAATGTAACTTTCAACGAATCTGTTCGCGTGCATGCTAGCCCACCATTGGTGGAATACCGAGCGGACATCCTATCCCAGCGTCAGATCATTGTCATACGAATTTGACTATAGCGGCTGTTTAATGCCAGATTTGGCGTTCATTTTGCGGCCAGCAAGGAGGAATGTGGTGACTGAAATCAAAGCGACGGTATTGTCGGTGCATGCCGGCTCGAATGATGATCTAAGCAAGCAGCAGCTGCCGTCGATTCAGGCTGAACTGGATGGCATCGTCGGCGACCGGCACCGCGCGTATTTTCGCAAGACCTGGGCCGGCGACAAGCAGCCGAAAGGCACCGTCAGACGCAATGAACGACAGTGGTCGGCCGTGTCGGTTGAGGAACTGGCGGACATTCAAAAGGATATGGGCCTCGAGAACCCGCTGACAGCAGCAAGCCT
>JADFNG010000058.1 GCA_022563505.1 Pseudomonadota bacterium
GTCCGGATCGGGTGGGTCTGTCCGCAAGCCGCCAAAGTCATCGGGAAAATGGCCGTGAAAAATCATCAGCGGGTAGCGCGCCTCGGGGTGTGCATCGAATCCCTTCGGCAGCAACACGTGCGCGCCAAGATAAATGTCCTCGCCCCAGAAGTCCGATAACAACTTGCTGCGCATTTGAATGTGCTTGACGAATTCAGTGTCTTCGGGCGGCTCGATGTCTGCAATAACCTGGTCGAGCACCAGTTGGTACGAACCAGAGCCTGCTGCCTCGATGACGATTTGCACCGGCGTGGAATAGAAATTTCCGGGCTTGCGATTCCAGTGCTGCCCCTCACCGCGATCCGGCGGCAAGCTAACGACCTTGCCATTGCCCAGGTGATAATCCTTGTAACGATTCAGGAGCGCCTGCGCGTAATAGGTGCCCGGCGGCAGTTTCGATAAATCGGCCAACGGGAAGCCAATGGCGTCTTTGTCGATCACTATGTCCGTGCCGCTTTTCCAGTCTTTTACATTGAGGCCGAAGATGAGCTGACTGTCGGCTGAGTTGTTGACGAGAAAGCGCGGTTCTTTATCGTCGTGTGTTGCCAGCAACAGTAGCAAACGACCATCCTGCGCGCTTTCAGACAATGCAGTATCAATACGGATCGAGAACGAAGGACTATGTTTTTGTTCAGCACCAGTGTCCGCCAAGCTGGCGAAAGACAGGCAGCACAGAAGTGTGGATGTAATGGCGGCAGACAATTTAAATTGCATAGTCTCTCTTTTGAAATAGCGCATCAGGCGATGCGGCAGGAATAGTAACAGACAACACTAAGGGCTTCTTCCCCGCAGCGGCAATAGGATTTCCGATTATCTACAGCTTGTATCCGATTAGCGGGCTTGCATTTGCTATAGTTCCACACAATCGAAACTTGATTCCGGTGATTGGCATGAACAATAAATTTCTATACGTGTTGTTGATAGCAACACTCCCAAGCGTGTCATTTGGACAAGGCGTACAAAACTATCAGTGCACGATTGGAGATTTGCAACGGAGAGTCGAGATTCTCTATGAAGCAGGTGGTTCTGTTCCTTGCGAGGTGCACTATTACAAAGACACGGAGACGACGGACGAGCGGCAGGTACTTTGGCGCGCCTTGAATGAGGAAGGCTATTGCGAAAGAAAGGCGCAGGAGTTTGTTGCGAAGCTTGAAGAAATGGGCTGGAGCTGTGCGCCTGGCGGTGCTGCGAGGCAGGATTCGGAACCACAACCGGCTGATGATGCAAGGGAGGATGTCGAATCGGATTCTGGCGACGATACCGATGCGTTAATGCCTGGCGAAGAACCCGCGTCTGGCGATGATCCGTAGTGGAGCATTGAATACCGAACTAATCGATCTGGGGCTGACCCCTTTCTTTACGCAGCAATTGAATGCGGAGGAAATAGAGCATTGTCTCTTAGCGCGTGTCACTGAGGTTCAACGATCACACATCATTGTCAGCGATGGTGTTGACGAGTGGCGTATCACGCCCGGTGGAGCCTGGTACCAGTTGCCAGCAGCGCAGCGTCCTACGGTCGGGGACTGGCTGCTGCTCGATGAGCCGCACGAAAAAATTCTGCGCTTGCTGCAACGCAAAAGCATCTTTCAGCGAGTCGCGGCGGGCACCAGGGTTGAAGTCCAGCTAATAGCAGCCAACATTGACACACTGTTCATTGTGACCTCTTGCAATGATGAGTTTGAGGAGTCCCGACTCGAGCGCTACGTCGCGTTGGCGGTGGAGGCTGGCGTGGATCCAGTGGTCATTCTCACCAAGGCGGATCTCTCAGGTGAGGCGCAAGCCTATGTCGATCGAGTCCGGACGGTCAGCAGCGACTTGCCGGTAGAAATCGTCAATGCGCTGGATCCTGATACGCTGTCAGGGGCGATGGCCTGGGTAAAAAAATCTCAACCGTTGCGCTGGTGGGTTCCTCCGGAGTGGGTAAGTCGACACTCGTAAATTCTCTGGCCGGTAGCAAGCTTGTTCTGGAGGAATCGAGAAACACCGCCTCGATCGCTGAACAACGACATCGGGATCGCCAGTTCGGCAAAACCATCAAGGCGCACCTCGAACTGAAACGACAACGAGAGACGGCACGTTAAAGGAAATGGTGGTTGCAACACATTCCGCGGTTCGCAATTGCAGGGAAGTGGCGCGCGTTTGCGCTGTATTTCGATGAGATCCTTAGGTGCTTCAATAACTTAGCAGGGTTCAATCCCATTTCGCTCTGTACGGGAGTATTATTGTTCACTTCTACCAGGGGCGGTCCGCTTCTGCGGGAGCGGTGCCGATTGCTGTTGGGCTGCCTATACCAGGTATTGGTAAGGAGCGAGCTATGAACGCACGAAATCCCGGTCGGGCACTGCGTGTCCTGATGCCATGTTTGATGATCATTGTCGTTGCTGCCTGCGGTCGTCAGGACGATGCGGTGACCGAGGCTGTCGAAGCGGCAACCGCGGCCAAGGTACCCATTACCACCTCATCCGACGAGGCACGTGAGGCATTCCTGACAGGTCGTGGACTACTTGCGAATTTTCACATCACGGAGTCGCGACCCTACTTCGAGCAAGCGGTTGAGCTGGATGCCGATTTTGCAATGGCTTATGTGCTGCTGGCGGCATCATCACCCACGGGTGCAAAGTTTTTCGCGGCGGTAGAAGATGCGGAGGCGACCGGGTCGGGTGTATCCAGGGGTGAGCAGTTGATTGTCAATGCGCTGGTCGCCGGGTCCCGAAATGATCAGACCGGGCAAGTCGATGCTTTGGCTGAACTTCTGTCGTTGTATCCGGATGACGAGCGCGTTCATAACCGCCTCGCAAATTATTACAATACGCAGCAGGATTTTGAAAAGGCAATAACGCATTATCAAAAAGCGGTGGCCATCAACCCGACTTTTGCCAGCGCATACAATTCAATGGGCTACGTGCATCGATCCAACGATGATCTCGGCAGTGCCAAAGTGGCTTTTGCAAAATATGTCGAGCTGATACCGGACGAAGCGAACCCGTATGATTCTTACGCAGAGTTATTGATGGAGATGGGCGAATACGACGAGTCGATTGCCAATTATCGCAAATCGCTGGCAATCGATCGCAATTTCGCGGTTTCTTACGCCGGGATCAGTACCAACGAGTCCTTACGGGGCGATTCGGCTTCGGCGCTGGAAGCGGCGGCGCAGATGTTGTCCGTGGCACGAACGTCGGGAGAGAAACAGGGTGCTATCTTCACTGCGGTCGTCTGTCATGTTTTTGCCGGTGATATTGAGGGCGCAATTGCTGCTTCGGAAGAAATGTTTGCTGTTGCAGCAATGGATGGCAATGATGCGGCGATGGGCGGCATTCGTGAGTACATGGGCGACATCATGCTGGCTGAAGGTGATGGCGTAAAGGCGCTCGCCTACTATGACGATGCACTCGATCACCGTCAAAAAGCAGATACTAATGATGCAGCCAAGGCGCAAGCCGGGAGAACGCATCTCTTCAAATCGGCCATCGCCGCGATGATTAACGATGACAAGGAAACGGCAACGGACCTGGTCGCGAAATACAAGAGTGCTGCAGAAGAGAACGGCACGTCCATCGAGCGTCGCCGGGTTCACGAACATGCTGGTTACCTGGCCATGCTGAACGAGGACAATGCAACCGTCGTGGCAGAACTTGCTTTGGCCAACAACCTTGACCCGATCGTGTTGTACTGGTCCGCTGTTGCCAACAAGAATGCGGGCAACGTCGAGAAGGCGAGAGATCTTGCAGACCGCGCAGCGAATCGCAATACGCTGTCTGCCAACCTGCCTTTCTTCAGGGCCGACGCGTTGCAACTCCTCGATGAATTGTCCGGAATGTAAAGTTCCCGGCACACCGGCAGAGCTGCTCGTCCCATAACGGGCGGGCGGCTATTGCAAAGCGCGGAGAGCACGCTTCTTTTCTATCTTGCGCTTTGGCGATGCAGACATTATGTCGAATGGGAAAACCGCCGAGACACCCATCGATATCGGACTTAACTTAAGTCGTAACCCAATTGGTTGACAGTCGCACTCCGGAGTGAAAGTCTGGCGCCTGCTCGACAAAAGCACGGCACCCGAAAGAGTGCTTCGCAAAGCTACCGGTCTAAGGTCTGACTACGACAGCGGGGTTACCAGCATGGACTTTCTCATAAGCATTACTCCCTTTCCTGTACTTTCAGCATTGTTGTGGATCGTGCTGGTCGTCACTGCGTTGTATTTTGCGCGACCGACTGCACACAAGGCGATCCATACGATGTTTCTTGCATTGCACGGCACATTCCGGGTTGCATCCAAAGCGGTGACACACGCAGAGCAGAGCCTTGCTGTGCGTAATCGAGATGTGCTGCTCGCTGCAGGCCTGGAGGCGAAGGAAAGAATCGTCGAACGCGAGTTTGATCGTGTCAACGAAACCGTGCGTAAGGATCTTGCGAATTTCTCCGCGTTACATCGAGCGTTGAGCGAATCGATTAACCGGATTGAAAAGGATCATCAGGATGCTGTCGATGTGCCACCGGATCCGCCCGGCTGGGTGAAAGCGGTGGAGGCGGTTGCCAATATTGATTCTCGCGAGGGTCGTGTAGGCATCGGCAATGTACTGAGTGATATCCACAAGTCCCTGGTTAAAGCGCACAGAGAAGCGATGATTGCGTATCACAAAGCAAGCGGAGAACGGCATTCCCTGCTGCGACGCATGCGCCCGGACTGGCGGCAGATTCAACAGACGTTGAATCAGGTCGGCAAGAATGTCGACAGTTTATTGAGTCGATCGGTCACCATCGATCGTCATATGCAGGAGTATGAGGACATGGTGCGTGGCAAGGACCGGGCCATCTCAATCCTGTCGTCATCTTCACTGATGTACTTTTTCGTGTCTGGCCTGGTTCTGGCGATTGCGATCGGTGGCGCGACCGTCAACTTTTCGCTGATTGCAAGACCGATGGCGGAAATGGTGGGTGGCACCAGCATGATTGGTGGCTTCCGCACAGCCGATATCGCCGCTCTGGTGATCATCCTGGTGGAGATCTCCATGGGCCTGTTCCTGATGGAGTCATTGCGTATTACGCGTTTGTTCCCGGTGATCGGGGCCTTGCCGGACAAGACCCGTGTTCGCATGGTCTGGATTACATTTTCATTGCTCTTTCTGCTCGCGAGCGTTGAAGCAGGACTGGCGTACATGCGCGAAGTCCTGTTGCAGGATGAACTTGCGACGAATGCATTGCTGCGGGGCGATGTTACGCAAGCCTTGTCCGGCCAATTTCTATGGATCACGACGGCGGCACAGATGGGCATGGGATTCATACTGCCGTTTGCGTTGACCTTCGTTGCCATTCCTCTGGAGACCTTTGTGCATTCTGTCCGCACTGTCGTGGGTCTGATCATGATCGGTTCGTTGAGGGTGCTGTCGATCATATTGCGGCTGATCGCAAATGCCTGCCGATACCTCGGTACTCTGATCATACAGCTTTACGATCTGCCATTATTTATTCCATTGTGGCTGGAGGAGCGATATGGGAATTCGCGATCACGTGCCGGCAATGCCGGCATACGGGAGTTGACGTCATGAAGAAGTTTCTTGTCGCGGTAGCATTGCTCGCACAACTGGGTGCATGTACCCCCTCGGCGCCGGTTAACAATGGTGTCTATATGTTGCTCGACACATCCGGTACCTATCGGCAAGAGTTGCAAAAGGCGGAACAGATTATCCGCTATACCTTGTCGCGCCTTGATGCGACGGATAGCTTCGCGGTTGCGCGTATCGATACGGGCAGCTTCAGCGAAAAGGACATCGTTGCGAAAGTTTCCTTCGATGACCGGCCGAGCACCATCAATCGACAGAAGCGGCTGTTCGCCGAGAAGGTCGGAAAATTTGTCGCCAGCGTTCAATCATCGCCGTATACCGACATCACTGGCGGGCTGTTGCAGGCCATCGAATATCTCAATGAAAAGCAAACCAGTAACAAAACCATCCTGATTTTTTCTGACATGAAAGAAGACCTGAAAGACGGTTATGTGCGGGACATGGACTTCGACCTGGATGGTTTCAACGTGATCGCGCTGAATGTGACCAAGCTGCGAAGTGACAATATCGATCCGCGCGAGTACCTGTCGCGGTTGGCTGAATGGAAGGCCCGGATTGAAAAGTTCGGTGGTCATTGGCAGGTGATTAACGACCTCGATGGTCTTGAAGGGTTGCTTTAGCGGCTGGTTGAGAATCATTTACAGCTTATGTCATATAGGCTGGCAAGGGTCACGGCACGAGTGATGTTTTTGCGGGCGAGGGAAAGTGTTGCCATTTTGCGACGTCTGGACGGCGTCGAGAAATTGCGAGACAGTAGAGGACACATCTTCCTTGCGTGCGGTGAGAAGGAGTTGATGATTTGAGGCAATGGATGCGCTAAAGCAATAGATCGGCATGCGACGAGCGAAAAATCATTTTGAGCGAAGAGCATGCGTATAGAAGACCTTGAATCACCGGATCAACCCCGAAGCACGAAGCAATCACCGGCAGAGTTCATTCAATACCGGTCACAACAAGAAGCATTTGCTTTTCTTAGAGAAGTACTGGCGTCTGAACAGGGCATCGGCCTGTTGCACGGGCCTGAGCTGTCCGGCAAGTCAACACTGGCCCATCACTTCATCCGGGAACTGCCGAGGGACCTGGCGGTGGCCGTCGTCGACGGCTCACGCCTGAAGACCACCGATTTTCTATCGACGTTGCTGGCGCAATTCGGTTACGACGTAGTGTTGGAGTCCACCGATGAATTACTGAGCATGCTGAGTGTTTTTCTGGTTCAGCAGGCGCGAGCTCATCAGCCGCCGGTCCTGATCCTGGAGAATTTGCACGGCATGTACCCAAGCGCACTGTGCGCTCTTTGCAAGTTGGCGGAACTTACCATTCACGGTCGTTATACCCTGCGCATCATTCTCATTAGCAATCGTCCAATTCAGCAAATGCTGGCGTCACCCGGACTGCGCATTATTTCGCAGCGTTTGCTGGGTGACTTCGAGCTTGGGCCGTTGACAGCGAAAGAAACCCTGGTGTATCTGTACACCAAAGCAGAGGCACGTGGTGTCACAAGACCGGACAGTCTGTTTTCAGTTGATACTTGCGACAAATTGCATTTTGCGTCGGGAGGTTTGCCCGGCGAACTGGACAATATTGCGATGTCTGCCATTGTTCGCGCTGCCGACTCTTCGACTCAACCGGAATCCATCGATAGTCAGACGATTCACCAGGCACTGCGTGGCCTTGCGAAAACCGTGCCAGCGGATTGGGAAGTGATTCAGGAATTGCCGAAGTTATTGGTCACATGCAATGGAGAAACACTGCAAGAGATTGAGCTCGATGGCGATAAGTCATTAGTTGGACGGTCATCGTTGAGCGATATTTTTATTAAAGACCAGTTCATCAGTAAACATCATGCAATGTTCATACGAGCCAACGGTGTCCTGCATCTTGTGGACCTGAATAGCAGAAACGGGACCTTCGTTAATTCGAAGCGAGTCACGACCAGTGTACTGAGACACGACGACATTATTTCGCTCGGCAATCACCGCATCAAAGTCATCGACAGCAGCAGTCGTGGGCGAACGGATCTCGACGCATTCGACATTGCCGATACGGCTGCCATGAAAAATATTGCCGACATGAGGCATCAATACGCTCGGGAAGACCAGCAGCACACCGTGCTGATGGTCGTCGGGAGCAAGCAGGACTAATCAGTCGCGCAGAGGATCTTCAGGTTGCTCCAGCTGCGACGGCCTGCATTCTATTTCGATACGCCAATAGAAGTCCGAACAGAGCAAAAAACCCAAAGCCGCCACCACCGCCACCGCCACCCGCGGTTGGAGGAGGTGGTGGGGTTGTGCCGCCACCTGAATTGGTCGTATTCAGTGGCGGATTCAATCCCGCTGCGCTGTCCACCGTTGTGTCAAAGATAGTCACGCTGTTAACGATGACGTAGTTGGTATCATCGAGCGGGTCGTTGTTGGTGTCGCCCAGCAAGGGTATTTCGGTGAAGGCACCGCCGAGATTGAATCGCGGCAACGCCGCAATGTCATCGAGGACATCCATGCCGTTGCCCACGACTTCACCGAAAGCCGTGAAACCGCCGTTTTGGCCGTCCAGATTGCCGGTGTTGTCCGCCAGGTTGAAAAACCACTGGTTCGTAGCGCTATTGGGATCGCCGCCCAGTTTAGCCATTGAAAGGGTGCCGCGGACATTTGCGAAAACCGGTTCGTTGACAACGGCGGGATTGGCCGTGATGGCATTAACCTGAAAATTCATCGTGTCGAGGGCAAAGCCGCCGCCCTGTACGATAAATCCCGGTACGGAGCGATGGTAGATCGAACCGTTATAGGCCCCGGCATTCACGTAGTCGAGGAAGTTTGCGACCGTCGCAGGTGTGTCGTTGTCATACAGGTTGACTTGAAAAGTCCCCATGACGGTATCGAATTCGACAATCGTCGCAGTTGCGATTTGGGGTAAGGCAGACGTGCTGGAAATCAGGGCGGCAAGCCAAAGGCTGCGCCGGCTAATGCGTGCTTTCATTGTGGGGTTCTCGATTATTCCTTGTTACGGAGTCCCTGAGACGGGAGCGTCCGCAGATTGTACAGACATGGACAGGAAAAGCGCGCCATCGTTCTGCCTTATTCCTCTTGGTTATTATCGCTTGTTAATTGAGATGGCTTTCAGTATTTCCCGAGTCAGGTCCCAGCGATTGAAACCCTGCCGGCCGTAATCCAGACCACGGCGCACGATGACGACGTCATGCGAGGGCACGACGATCACGTATTGGCCTCGATTGCCTGACGTTGCATACGCATCCTTTGGCACATCGGTCCGGTCATCCGGTACCAGCCACCATTGGCCACCGTAAAAATTGCCTGTCTCAGCGGTTGCCGGTGCGGGCGTGCGGACAAATCGTATCCAGTCCTCGGAGATCAGCCGTTCGCCGTCCCATACGCCGTTTTGTAAATAGAGCAGGCCGAAGCGGGCCAGGTCCCGGGCGTTGGTATACACTTGGCTGCTGAGGATAAAATCACCAAATCGATCCATGCTCAGCAAGGTATTGCGCATGCCAATACGATCGAGGAGGGCCAGGCGTGGAAACTGGTGATAGCTTGCCTCGTCGCCCAGCGCGCGTTTCATGGCATAGGTGGCAAGCAGCGTATCGTAGTTTTCGTAGTCCCAGTAGGTGCCGGGTTCGCGTACCAGTCCGCGTCGCCTCGCACCGTTCACTGAACTGGCACCGGCCCAATAGGCAAGACCCGAGCCGGTTGCGTATTCCATGCGAAAGCTGTCGACGGGGTACAGGCCGCTCGACATATTTAATACGTGGCGCAGGGTAATGGCATTGCGCGGATCACTCTCGGGTGAGATGAGTTCGGGCAGCCACTCGATGCCGAGCGGTGCATCCAGGTCCATCCGCCCATCGTCGACCAGCATGCCGAACAGGGTCACGGCGATGCTCTTGGCCGTTGACCAGGTGCGGGTTCGCGTCTGTCTGTCGATGCCTTCTGCATATCGTTCGAGAATGATCTCTCCACGGTGCAGCACGATAAGGCTCAAGGTGTCCTGCTGCGGTGTTTTACGGTCAAAGGCCCAGTCCGAGGCGGCCTGAAGCGTGGTCGCATTGACGTTGGCCGGTAGCGGTTTTTCTGCAACCTGGTCACCATTGGGCCAGGCGATGCTGTTCGGATCACCGTCCACCGGTGGCGTTTCGAGAATCGGCAGCGAGTCAATGTCGTCAAATGTCTGCTCCGGCGCCATGACAATGCAACCAATGCCATGCCGAAAAGCCGCACGCACCACGGCGCCTGAGTCTGCGCCACCGACAGAAACGGCTTTGCGGTGCCAGTCAACCGCGTAGTCGCCACCCTCGGCGGTGCCGACGGGTTCCCGCAAATAGGCCAGTTCCTGTTTGAAGACGAGTTCGAGCGTACGCTCGGAGGTGAAAAGACCGTTGCACATGAGAACCGCCTGCACGCCATTGCTGATCATCGAGCGATTGGCCGTGAAGTAGTCGTAAGTCTCCGTTTGCTCTGCATGGACGGGCAGGGCGAGGAATGCGAGCAGTAGCAGAAATCGATGCATGGTTAAGCGGTCCAGGTTGTCTTGCAGCAGTGGTGGAATATAACTGAAGCCAGATACTGAATACAGGGTCATGAATTTTCGACGATTTTGCCCTTCCATTTTCCAAAACAGCTGTTATAGTCCGCTCCGTCCTGGCGCACTTCGGTCTGCGCCACTCACTCCGACCCCGCAAATCCGCGGCCTCCGGAGTCATTTTAGAATTTCCAGCCTGGACCGAACCCAGCGCGGCGCATGTCTCGCAATCGGGTCGGGCGATCTTGGAGTACAAAATCAATGTTATTTAAAGAACTCGGCCTTTCGGCCGAATTGCTGCGTGCGATCGACAAAAAGGGTTACAACGAAGCGACCCCGATTCAGCAGCAGGCAATCCCACTCGTTCTGGAAGGACGCGATGTTCTTGCCGGCGCACAAACCGGCACGGGTAAAACGGCGGGATTTACCTTGCCGTTACTGCAACACCTGCAACAGTCAACTGAGAACAGGCGCAGTGTGCGTGCGCTGGTTCTGACGCCGACGCGTGAACTCGCGGCCCAGGTAGGCGAGAGCGTGCGTGACTACGGTTGTTACCTGCCGTTCAAGACAGCGGTTATTTTCGGTGGCGTCAGCATCAACACGCAGTTTGCGAAATTGAAGAAAGGCGTCGACGTCATTGTCGCGACACCCGGTCGACTGCTGGATCACTTGCAGCAGGGCACGATCAATCTGTCAAAAATCGATATTCTCGTACTGGACGAAGCGGATCGCATGCTCGACATGGGCTTCATTCGCGACATTCGAAAAATATTCAAATACATGCCTAAAGAACGCCAGACGCTCTTGTTCTCGGCCACGTTCTCAGACGATATCCGACGTCTGGCAGCCGATCTGCTGAACAATCCAATCGAGATTCAGGTTGCGACCCGCAACACCACGGCGGATCGCGTGAAGCAGCTTGTGCTGCCCGTGGACAAACGTCGCAAGCGTGAATTGCTGTCGCACAAGATCGGTGCGGAGAACTGGCAGCAGGTTCTGGTCTTCACGCGTACCAAGCATGGCGCCAATCGACTCGCGCAGCAATTGACGGACGACGGTATCGTGTCGTCGGCTATTCACGGCAACAAGTCGCAGGCCGCACGTACGCGCGCGCTGAAAGAATTCAAGGAAGGCAAGGTTCGGGTGCTGGTTGCAACGGATATCGCGGCACGCGGTCTGGATATCAACCGGCTGCCGCATGTGGTGAACTATGAATTGCCGAACGTGCCGGAGGACTATATACATCGTATTGGTCGTACCGCACGCGCCGGTCTGGATGGTCATGCGGTATCGCTGGTCTGTGTGGATGAGCTCAAGCTGTTGCAAGATATTGAAACCTTGTTGAAACGCAAAATCGACAAGGAAATCATTCCCGGTTACGAACCCGATCCGCGTATCAAGGCTGAGCCGATTCGAATGGGTCGGCAGCGTTCCGGCGGCACACGATCCGCAGGACGGAACAGCAGCGGTGGTGCGCAGAAGAAGAAAAGGCGTGGCGTCCCGAAAAATCGTGGCGGGCAGCGTCAGCGTGCAGCCGGACGCCAACGACGCGCGGGATAGTTGAATGGTAGGAGCGTGACCTGACGCGCGACTTGCAAATAATGATCGCGCGTCAGGTCACGCTCCTACAGGAGTGCCGGTAGAAGGATGGCGACTTGCCTGGCCTGTTCATCGACGTTTAACAAGGCGTGCAGCCGGACGCCAACGACGCGCGGGATAGTTGAATGGTAGGAGCGTCTCCTGAGGCGCGACCTGCAAATATTGATCGCGCGTCAGGTCACGCTCCTACAGGAGTGCCGGTAGAAGGATGGCGACTTGCCTGGCCTGTTCATCGACGCTTAACAAGGCATTCGGCCGGACGCCAACGACGCGCGGAATAGTTGAATGGTAGGAGCGTCTCCTGAGGCGCGACCCTCAAATGTTGATCGCGCGTCAGGTCACGCTCCTACAGGAGTGCCGGTAGAAGGATGGTGACTTGCCTGGCCTATTCATCGACGCTCAGCAGCGCATGAAGCAGGTTATTCTGGAAGTCGATATTGCCGGTCAGGCTCGCATGGGTTTCGCAAAGAAACATCGGGTAGTCGAGCGGAAAGAAGCTGTACTTGTGTCGAGCGACTGTCGGGTCGAACGTCTGCCGCGCCAGTAATGATGCTTTGGTAACGACACCGTCGCCGGGTTCAAGCATCAGTTTGTCGTAATCGATGTTCGACAGTGGATTTTTTATTTCATCGGGAAACAGTCGTACTTTTGAAATGCCATCGACTTCCTCGACGACAATGCGTGCCGGCGTCGGCTCGCAACTGCCGCCAAACACGACGTACTTCACTTTCGGCTCCTCAACCGGAACGGTCAATGACCAGCTAAAGCGCCGCGCTCGCTCCAGGTTCTTGCGGAAGAACCGGCGCAGCAGCCAGAGGTGTGCCTTTGCCTCTTCGGGGTCTTCGTAGCGTTCGTAGATGCGTCGCTCGACTTCGGGATCGAAGACGGAGAAATTGAACAGCCGCCAGAAGTTGTAATCGAACTGGTCGCGCTTAAGAGGTTTGCCACTGGTTGTAACGAACCAGTCGACGATGGCATGCGGGAGGACCTGGTAGGTGCTGGGGAAGGTTGCCACCACTTCGGTTGGAATGGTGCCGAATATCACGCGATAGCCACGCATGAGGGTCCGCAGTGCATTGACTGAGCCGAGGTTCGGCGTACCGAGAAGGGCAACCCGTCGAATTTTCTGGGCGCCGGCCTGTGTGACCGGAAAGGTGTTGCCGTTTAGAACGTCGGCTGTGCCATACCGCACGTAGTAACGGGTAATCAAACCGCCCAGGCTATGGGCTACGATATCAACCTCAAGATCCGGGTTGCCATAGTCCGTACGGATTTGTTCGATGAAGGCATCGAGCCGGCGGGCTGAATCAACAACGTCCAGTCGCCAGTCATAGGAAAATGTGTAGTAACGCCGCTCCAGGCTGCCGTTGGGCACTCCGGGTACAGAGGCTCTATAGCCGGCAGCCTCTTCGAGTACGTCGAGGATACGTCCGTAGAAGTCAACGCCGCCGATGGTTTTCGCAATGCCGGAGGGCTGCAAGTCAGATTCCGCGGGCGCCATGGTGAGCGGGTCGATTTCGAGCTCGAGGCGTTGATAATTGCTGAAAACCAGCTTGTTCAGTGGGCCGGGCCAGGCCTCTACGCCCGTATCCCGATAGCTCAACCGGCCACCGAGCGCGCCGTGGATGATGATGACGGGTGGTTGTTCGACGATTCCCTGCTGATTGCCGTAGAGTCGTACGAGATCCGGTTTTGTGGTGGCGCAGCCGGTGAGAATGATCAGGCTGAGCAAGCACAGGCATCTGGCCTTCATGGCGGCAACTCGTTAATGGCTAAAGCGCCGCCATTCGATCGATCGGATCGAGGCCCAGTATTTCACGCTGCTCGTTCACCTTGTCGGCGATGAGGGTTCGAAGTGCAATGAAACGCGGGTTGTCCGCCATTGATGCGAAGATGGGCTGCGTCCAGTCGAGGGCAGGATTGCCGAGCAAGCCGCGTTCAACGGCTTCTTCCATCTGCGTGATGGCCTCTTCCTCGCGCCCTGCCAGTGCCAGGTAGGTCGCGTTTTGCGACATATTCACCATGTTATCGACGCCCTGGGAGGCCAACGTCGACATCGCATTTTCCACCAGCAATAGCGCATCTTCAAATCGTTCGGCATTGCCGGTACGGGAGTACGCGAACGCAATATCCATCATCACCCCGTAGCCGAAATCGTCGTGCGGGTGAGCAGTCGCAAAGGCATCCAGGCCGGTCCAGCGCTCCTCAAGATAATCGACAAGTTCCTGACTGCGATCGGCCCGATTTAACAAGGTAAATAAATTGCCGACAATTCCATCTCCTGCCAGACGGTAGGCCAACTCAAAAGCCTCATCACGGCGACCGAGAATATCCAGCGCATCCACCCTGAAGAATTCATCCCCTTCCGCCACGATTCTTTCAGGTTGGTGCGTCAGCGCCAATCCTAATGAGAAATTGAAATGCATTGTCGCATCCGTTGGCGCAAGTTCGTACGCTCTCGTCGCCAGGCGAAGTCCCGCCGCGGCATTGCCACTGAAATAATCCGTCACGGCTTCGGCCCGAAGCACTTGGGGATTGTCAGGCTCGTATTCGCGGAACCGGGCGATCAGCGCTCGCGCTTGGTCCTCGCGACCGAATAGATTGAATGTTGTGACGGAATTGCCGAAAGTGGGTCGATACAGGGGGTCTTTCTGCGCCATGCCTTCCAGGATGTGCATGGCCGCAAGCGGGTCACCTGAACCGCCCAAGGCGATTTGCAACCAGTTGCTTGCATCGATCAGATTGGGGTTGATCGACAACGCCTTGCTTAGCGCATCGATGGCCTGCTCATGTTCTGTTGCCCGATGATTGTGATACAGACCCAGGCTCGCCCAGCCTTCGGCGAGCTGTGGATCCAGTTCCAGGGCGCGGTCAATAAATAATTTGGCTTGCGCCGCCGCTTCCAGATTTGGAATGGTGCCGTAACTTTGGTCTGACAGGAGCATCGTTGCAATGGCGCGTTGCGCATAGGCCGGCGCATAATTCGAATCTTTCTCAATAGCCTTATCGAGGAGCGTTACTGCCGACTCAATGGTTGCACGGGTGCGGTTGTACAGGCGCTGTTTGGCCAACAAATAGAGTTCATAGACTTCCGGGTCTGTCCGCTGGCTTGTGAGATCCTCAATGACCTCATCCAGCAATTGCGCCTTCAGTTGTTTCAGAATTTCGGTCGCAATTTCATCCTGAATGGCGAAGATGTCAGTTAACTCGCGTTCGTATGTTGCAGACCACATATGAAAACCGTCTGCAACCTGAATGAGCTGGGCGGTAATGCGAACCGTGGTGCCGACTTTGCGCACCGAACCTTCGAGGATATGCTCGACGCCGAGCATGGCGCCAATTTTTCGAAGGTCTTCGTTTCGTCCCTTGAAAGCAAACGATGAAGTTCGCCCGGCCACTTTCAACTCTTTGACTGATGCAAGCGCATTGAGAATCTCTTCGGTAATGCCGTCGGAAAAGAATTCCTGTTCGGGGTCCGAACTCATGTTGACGAAGGGCAGCACGGCGATTGACTTGGTTACAGATGCCGCTACGGCAGGTTCGGGGTCGACGGCATAACGATCGGCGACAAGCATGCCGACAGCCACAAGCAGTGCCGCGATAATGGCGTAGTCCAGCTTGCGTCCTGTGACATTCGTGATCGATGCAGACCGATCAACATCTTTTTCTTTCTTCAGGCCTTCAGGCGTCAACTCGAACGCCCACGCCAGAATCAACGCGGGTACAAGGCCGACGGCAAGCAAGACAAAGATGAGTTTTGGCGCCCATTCGGGCAAGTCCAGAATAGGCGTGATGATGTCCATGACCTGCAACAGCACCCAGGTAGCTACGGCGTACGCAATGCCAACTCGAAATACATTGCGGCGCTTGAGTTCGGCGAAGAAACTCAAAAGGACGACCTCGTTGGCACATGTGACTCCCGCGCTGGTGCGTTTGTAGTCAACATCTGCACCTCGAACGCCGGCACTGTTTGTCTGCCTGGCAGTTTTTCCATGGCCCCCCCGTAATTCGGGGTCAATGATAGCAACTTTGGCGATCTGTGGCCCAGTCGCTTCGCTATGCGGCCGTCGTTTTGTTGCTTTTCTGGCTGGTCGCCTTTCAAAATAGAGTGGCGAGGATATACTGCCGCCTACAGACAAAACTACACAATTCAGGACTCATAGCCCGGGTTGTATGGCGTTTGAGGAGGATTGCTCGTGGAACCACAAAGCGAAGAATTGACAACCCGCACACAGACCAGACGAACATTGATCAAAGGAGCGGTCATAGGGCTTGCAACAGGACTGGTTGGCCCAACGACACTGACGCAGGCAGAAGCCCGGGCGATAAATGGGGATCTGCACCTGGCCACAGCCGCATTCGACACAACACACAAGCCCCGGCCTTTGCCATTCGATGCGTCGAAACTGCATGGCCTTTCCGCCCGGCTTATCGAATCGCACTGGTCGCACAATTACGGCGGTTCGGTAAAGGCCCTCAATGAGGTGAACAAACGACTGTCAACAGCACTGGCCGATC
>JADFNG010000059.1 GCA_022563505.1 Pseudomonadota bacterium
ACGGTCGATCACAAGGACAATATCTGGATCGGCGGCAATGGCCGCGGCGACTCCCATATTCTGAAATTTACCCGCGACGGCAAATTTCTGATGCAGTTCGGCACGCCGGATGCCGGCACCGACAGTCACAGCACGGAAAATTTCGGCGGAGTCGCCGAAATCTCTTTCGATGCAGACGCCAATGAGGCCTATGTCGCCGACGGTTACCGCAACAAGCGCGTTGCCGTTCTCGACGCGGACACCGGTGAACTGAAACGCTACTGGGGGGCTTACGGTAACAAGCCCGATGACACCGATCTCGGGCCATTCACACCCGGCGAGGAGCCCGCGCAGCAGTTCCGCAACCCGGTGCATTGCGCGCAACCGTCGAACGACGGGCTTATCTACGTTTGTGACCGCGTCAACAACCGCCTGCAGGTATTCAAGCCGGACGGTACTTATGTGACGGAATTGTTCGTCAAGCCGAACAGTCTCGGCGACGGAGCGGTCTGGGACATTGCATTTTCGCCGGACCCGGAGCAGCGTTTCATCTATCTCGCTGACGGCACGAATCGCAAGATATTCATCATCGAGCGCAAAACACTCGAGATTCTGACGAATTTCGGTGCTGGCGGGCGCAATCCAGGGCAGTTTTTCGCGGTGCACAACATAGCGACGGATTCCAAAGGCAATATTTACACGACCGAAACCTATGAGGGCAAGCGGCTGCAGAAATTTGTCTATAAGGGGATGGGACCGGTCACCGTGATGGACCAGGGAACACCCTGGCCCGCTGACAAAAAATAGCGGGGCGACTACACTACTAGTACTCCGTCCATGCGGTATTGACGGATGCCAGAATCGACCTGGGGTCGCGCCTCGGGAGACGCTCCTACAGGAGTGCCAATAGAAATTTTTCAGGAGCGTCTCCTGAGGCGCGACCGATCGAAAATATCGCATTGACGGAGTACTGGCAGGTGAACCAAAGGCAGGTATCCAGGCAATGAACCCGAATCTCTCGCGGCGGCACTTTATCAAAGCAGTGATTGCCTCAAGCGTCGCGGCCGCTTCTCATACCGGCATTCGATCCGCCGGCGCCCAGGAAAGACATCGGGGTGCCGTGGAACGCCTGATATCCCTCAATATCAATGGACGCACCCGGCGAGTCGATGTCCTGCCACAGGAAACGCTGGCTTATACCCTGCGTTACAAGCTGGGCCTGACCGGCACCAAGATCGGTTGTAACCGCGGTGAGTGCGGCGCCTGCACCGTGCTCATTGATGACATCCCCAACTATTCCTGTTCAACGCTGACCCACAGTGTGCGGGCACGGGGTGTGCTGACCATCGAGGGTTTGCAGGCCGCCGACGGCACATTGCATCCCGTGCAACAGGCGTTCATCGATGAACTCGCGCCGCAATGTGGTTTTTGCACGCCGGGCCAGGTTATGTCAGCGGTGGCACTGTTAAAGGAAAACCCTAAACCCAGCCGCGAAGAGGTACGACAGGCATTGTCGGGCAATCTTTGCCGTTGCGGGGCCTATGATCATTACCTGAACGGCGTCATGCGCGCTTCGGGGCAAAGCTGATGACTGACTACAAGCACATCGGTAAGGATTTCGTGCCGCCGGACATCCTCGGCAAGGTCACGGGCAAGGCAAAATTTGCAGAAGATTTTCGTGCCGACGGCATGCTGTTCGCTCGCCTTTACACCAGCCCGATTGCGCACGGTAAAGTCACCCATATCGATACCTCCGCACTCGACGGAATGGATGGCGTTATTGGCGTGCTGACGGCCGATGACGTGCCTGTGGTCGAGGCGCCGAATGCAGCCATCCTCACCAATACCCCTGCTTTCATCGGCGACCCCATCCTGGCCGTTGCGGCGGTCGATGAACTGACCGCGGAAGAAGCGATGACGCGCATCAGGGTCACGATCGAAGCGCTGCCGTTTGCCGTCGATCCACTGGACAGCCTGATCGAAGGTGGTCCGGATGCACGTGAAGAAGGCAACGTATTTGTACGCTCGCGGGAGGGATCCGGTTTTCGCACGGTGAAATGGACGGCACAGCAGATCAGCGAATTCCGTGCCGGCAAGGAACCCACCGGTGAGTTCGTCAACGAATGGTCATACGGCGACATTGAAAGCGGCTTCGCTGACGCCGCAGTGATTGTCGAGGCGCCATTCGTGACGACCGGTTACGCGCACATGAGCATGGAAGCGCGTACGGTCATGGCGTATTGGCAAAATGGCACCTGTTACGTCTACGCCTCCGCGCAGAGCCAGAGCTTCTGGATGCCGGGCCTGGCCAGGCTGCTGGGCGTGGAAATGAGCAAGGTCGTTTTGATCAGCGAGAACACGGGCGGTGGTTTCGGTTCCAAGATCGGTGCCTACCCCATTGCCGCCCTGCCCGGGTATTTTTCGAAGCAGCTCGGTCGACCGGTGCAACTGCGCATCACGCGGGAACAGGAATATTACATTGGCTCGGCCCGGGTTGGTTTCCAGGGCTGGATCAAGATGGGTTTCGCCAAGAACGGCCGCATGACAGCGGCGGATGTTTTCATCATTGAAGACATTGGCCCCAATGCGACCGGTGGCGATGGCTCCTCGGCGGGCGGCGCCGTATCGCTGGTTTACGATCCGGCGGCCATGCGTTTCCGCGGCTTGCCGGTGTTAACCAATACAACGCCACGCGGTGCTCAGCGTGGACCCGGACAAAACCAGATCGCGGCCGTGATGGCACCGCTTATGGACAAGGCGGCACGCGAGTTGAGAATGGATCCTCTGGAAATTCGCAAGATCAATGCCGTTAACAGCGATACCAGGGTTTACGCGGAGCAGCGACCACTCACCAGTGCATACATGAAGGAGGCGCTGGAAAAGGGTGCCGACATGTTTGACTGGGATGCGAAATACAATCAGCCACGGCGCAATGGCAACAAGGTCATCGGCGTGGGTATCGGCCAGGGCTATCATTCTGCCGGTACGAAGGGTTTTGACGGACTGGTCCGCATAACGCCGGACGGCAAAATCCATTTGCATTCCGGCATCGGAAATCTTGGCACGTACTCCTACGTATCGACGACCCGCGCCGCAGCCGAAGTCCTCAAGTGTGAATGGGAAGACTGCGTGATTCACTATGGCAGCACGGAGGCCAACCTGCCCTGGAGTTCTTACCAGGCAGGCAGTGTGTCTACTTTCACCCATACCCGTGCCAATTATGTTGCCGCCATGGATGCCGTCAGCAAGATGAAAGCGATCACCGCAGAAACGCTGGGCGGTTCCGCAGACGACTACGACATTGATGGTCAACGGGTTTTCAATATCCATAACACCCGACAAGGCATGACCTATGCCGCCGTTGCGGCGCGAGCCATACAGCTTGGCGGTGCTTACAGCGGCGCAAGCTACCCGGATGACATTCACGAGATCACGCAACGCGCGGTACAAAATATTGCGGGAACCGGCTTGATCGGCGTCGCAAAAGACAACCTGCCTCAGGAAGGCGTCATACCAGGACTTGCCGCCGCCTTTGTCGAAATCGAACTTGACCTCGAAACGGGCAAATACGAAATCCTCGACTACGTGGGCATTGCCGAGTGCGGCACCGTGATGCACCCGCAGGGACTTGCCGGACAGATGAAGGGTGGCGCTGTCTGGGGGATGGGCATGGCCGGCCTCGAACGCCATGTGTATGACCCGCAGAACGGCCTCCCCGCCAACGTCGGCTATCACCAGTGCGGCATTCCGACCTACCTGGACGTGCCACTGGTCACGCGTACCAGTGCCGTCGATTTGCCCGACCCACAGAACCCGTTCGGTGCGCGCGGTATCGGTGAGCCCGCGATGGGTTGTTCCGTCGCCGCACTCACCGCGGCGATCTCCGATGCCCTCGGTGGCCACACGTTCGGCCGTACGCCGGTGAGTCGCGACATGATCGTGAACCACATTGCGGGCAGGCCACAGTCCTTCAAGCCACAACAGACCAACAACTTCTGAGGAAATCATGCCTTCCTACGACGTCATGCCCGATGTACAACTCTTTCAACCCGCCGAGGTTGATGACGCGTTAAACCTCGTGGATCAATACGGCAAAGACGGCTGGATCCTGGGTGGTGGACAGGATACTTATGGCTGGTTGAAGGACCGCGCCAAACATCCGACCGCGTTGATCGACCTGAATGGCATCGAAGCGCTGCACGGTATTCGCGAGACAGTGGACGGTATCGAAATCGGGGCCACAACCACGCTGCGAGAAATTATCGCAAGTCCGCTGATCAATCGAGACTTCGAACTCCTGGTAAGAGCCGCGTCGAGAGTGGCAAGCCCGCAGATTCGCAATGTTGGCACGCTCGGCGGCAACGTCAGTCAGGATGCCCGCTGCTGGTATTACCGACGCGGACTCGCTTGCTACCGGGCGGGCGGAAATATTTGCTATGCAGACAGTCCACAAGGCATGAATCGCGAACATGCATTGTTCGATGCGAGTCGCTGTGTGGCCATCAGTCCGTCCGACACTGCCACCGCGCTCGTGGCTCTGGAAGCGACAATGATCGCCCGCAGCGTCAACGGCAGCCGGAATATTGCCGCCGAAGATTTTTTCGTCGGTCCTGCAACACACATCACCAACATGACCTCGCTTGAGTCGGATGAAATTCTCACGGCCGTGCAAATCCCGTCACGCTGGGCCGGGTCACGATTCTACTTTGAGAAGGTCGCCGATCGTGACGTTTGGGATTTTGCACTCGTCAGCATTGCCGTTGTCATGAAAATGGACGGCGATACCATTGCAAAAAGTCGTTTCGTCTGTGGCGGCGTTGCATGCACACCGTACCGCCTTCTCGATGTCGAGAAGGCCGCTCGTGGCAAGACTCTCTCCGATGAAAGTGGCGATGCCATCGCAGCACTTGCCAGCCAGGGTGCGAAACCGCTGAATTACAATCACTTCAAGATTCCATTGATGGAAAATCTTGTGCGCCGAGCGATGAGAGGTTAGTGCCATGGATCTGGTGATGTACAAAAACGATGTCTGGGGCCGTGAAGTGATTCTCGGTGTGTCCTGGGAGCTGTTGTGGGTGGTTGTCGTTGCAGCATTTGTGGTCATTGCCGCGCACGCCATCATCGTGGGAAACCGAAAACAGGCTCCACGACCCTCCAGTGAGGGCAAACACATCGAGCGACACGACGGCAAGGATCGTATTTTTCACTGGGTCATGGCAGCCAGCGTCATGGTCTTGCTGGTCACCGGCATTTTCCCGATCATCGGGATCGAGTTTTCCTGGCTGACATTGCACTGGGTTGCGGGCCTTGTATTGACCGCGAGTGTTGTCTTTCACATCGTCCGCTCCTTGTTTTGGCAAGACCTGGCATCCATGAATATCCGTCCGTCAGATCTCAAAGAAACATTTTCTACGGCGAAAAAACCGGGCAAATACTCCATCGAGCAAAAGGGCATGCACGCTGCTGTCACGGTGCTCGTGCTGCTGGTCATCGGCAGCGGACTGGTCATGTTTGCGATGATCGATACACCGTGGTGGGAGCGAACCAACTCCCTGTCGGAAGCGACGCTCGGCTGGGTGTTTCTGATCCACGGTCTGTCCACGCTGGCGCTGATTGCTGCCATTTCATTGCACATCTATTTTTCCTTGCGGCCGGAGAAACTTTTCTACACTCGCTCGATGATCAAGGGCTGGATTTCAGAGGAAGAACTCAAAGCCCACCACGATCCCGACAAATGGCCAAAAGATTCTGCCTGATCGTCATTCATTGAGGATTAACCCTGCCTTTATCGCCCCTGGCCTTCGCGCGCGAGTACTGCTGTGCATGAACAAATAGAAACCATCGAATCCGGCTATGAATACCTGCTGGCCTATGCCGCACAGGGGAAAGACACGGATGCATCCGGCAGCGGTGCAGCGTCCGAAGTGCGTACGCGCTTGACCGCAATGGCAGAGGCCGCGGTGAGCATTTCGAGCACGCTTGAAGGCGACAACAGCACCTTCGGCTGGGTAATCCTCGATGATGCCAAAAAAGCGCATGCCGCTATTTCACTGGTGCTGGAGCAGAAGGGCATCAGCTCCGAGATGGTCGATAACCTCAATGCATCCATCCATCTGCGCGCATTGCTGACCGACCTGTTTCTGTTGAGCGAAGCCAGGCCTCGGGCACAGTCCTGATACGGAAAAACTGCTTTGGCGCTGCAGTGCCTCTTCGCCAGGCGCTTGTTTTCCTTCGCTTTCCGGGGTGTTACGCATGCTGTAAGCGGGGACGGGGTCGAGTTTGAATTCGCCCTGCACATAAGGCCTAATACCGCCTCCAATGGTTCAGCCAAGAAGGAACTTATTCCCCGGGATCGGAAACAAGGATTGACGGGGAACTCAACTTGAGTACGTGAGCCAACCCCTTAATTCATTCATCACTTTCTCAGACGATAAAAAGCATGAAAAATCTTTCGCGGCGAAATTTCCTTGGCATGGTGGGCGCCGCAGGCGGTTCTTCGGCTATCTACAAGACCAGCCTGGCGATGGGCCTCTTGGCTGACACGGGCCCGATGGCGATGCTCGATCTGCAGCGCTCTGATCCTGGACGGAAATCGGTTGCTATTCTTGGCGCCGGCATCGCAGGATTAACCATCGCCTATGAACTTGAGCGAGTCGGTTACGACTGCACCATAATTGAAGCTTCACATCGTGTCGGCGGCCGCAACCTGACGCTCAGGCACGGTGACATCGTTGACGAGATGGGCCAGAGACAGGTCTGCAATTTCGACGATGACCCGGAGATGTATTTCAATGCCGGACCGGCGCGTCTGCCGGGACATCACAAACGCGCCATGCATTACTGCAAGGCATTGCAGGTGCCGCTGCAGATTAAAGCAAACATTAATCGTGCCGCCTACACGCATGACACCGAACATTTCGACGGCAAGCCGATGCGCCTGGCGGAATACATCGCCGATGCTCGCGGCTTCCTGTCCGAACTGCTGTCCAAGGCAATCGACAAGAACGCGTTCGATCAGCCATTGTCCGAGGAAGATCAGCTGCGTTTGCGAGACTTCGTCAGGAGCTACGGTGACCTGGACGAAAATGGCAGGTACAAGGGAACGTCTCGGGCGGGCTATGCGTCGGGCGGCTTTTTGTCGCACGGCAAGATCAAGCAACCCATTGAATTCAGTGCCTTGCTCGACAGCAATTACTGGCGACGCGGACTGTCGAGCAGTGAAAACTTCGACTGGGGTGAGCCCCTGATGGAAGCGGTCGGCGGGATGGACAATATCGTCAGGGGTTTCGTTCGCAACATCAAATCACCTATTGTATTGCACGCACAGGTACAGGCCATCGAGCTGCAGAATCAGGGCATTGATGTCTATTACAATCACAAGGGCGAGCGGAAAAAACTGCATGCCGATTACTGCTTCAACAGTATTCCGACGCACCTGATGAAGGGCATTCCAAACAATTTCTCCAAAGACTATAACGATGGCCTTAGTGCATTACGGCCAGGCAACTTCTTCAAGCTCGGCCTGCAGATGCGCGAACGATTCTGGGAACGAGAAGGCATTTACGGCGGTATTACGAATACCAATCAACGCATCAATCAGATCTGGTATCCGTCACATGGCATCCACAGCCAGAAAGGCGTCGTGCTGGGCGCCTATACATTCTGGGGACAGTCGAATTTCTTTGAACGCATGACGCCGGATGAGCGTATCAAGTTTGCGGGAGACGCCGGCAACAAGATTCACAAGGGGTATGCCGATTATATCGAAGCGGGCGTCAGCATTCCGTGGGGTCGCATGAACCATATGATGGGCTGCGGCGGCCGCATGTCTCCGGAGGATGAGAAAACCTACTTCGAGCTGATACGGCAACCTGAAGGTGGGCACTATATGGTTGGCGACCAGATCAGTTTTCATTCCAGCTGGCAGGAAGGCGCGTTCGCTTCCGCCGAATATGCATTACTCGACCTCGACCAGAGGGTTCGAGCGACTGCGACAGGAATGGGCTAATGAGAAACGCGACTCGAGTCCGAAGCATTTTCGCACTGATCGTTTTTGCGGGCTCTGGATGGGCATCGGCTGAGGACGTAGCGGTAATTCCGCCGGACGAACTTGTCTATTGCACCGTGTGTCATGGTATCCAGATGCGAGGCAACCAGAACATCCTGGCACCGCGACTGAGCGAGATGGCTGACTGGTATGTTGAGCTGCAGCTCAACGCGTTCAAGAACGGTTGGCGGGGCACGCACGAAGCGGACCTCCCTGGCATGGAAATGCGCCCGATGGCTGCGGCGCTTTCGGCTTCGCAGATCACGGCCGCCGCTCAATTTGTCAACGCCACGCGTTCGCCGCTCCCGGAGAAAACCATTGATGGCGATATCGCGGCAGGCAAGAGAAACTATGTAAGTTGCGCCGTATGTCACGGAGAAAACGGTGAGGGCAACCCGGCGTTGCACGCACCGGCACTGACGGGGCTTGACGATTGGTATCTGATCACCCAGTTGCGAAACTACCGGGACGGCATCCGCGGCAGTAATCCTGCAGACACTTACGGTGTACAGATGCGTGCCACCGTACAGATTTTAGGAGATGACCAGGCCATGCTGGATGTGGTTCGGTATATCACGACGTTGCACTCAGATTAAAGAGACCAGAACCATGAAAAGAATCGTACTCGCTGGACTAATGATGTTCGCTGGCATGGCTGCTCAGGCAGACGTAACCCGCCATCCACTGCCGAACAACTCAACCTTTCCGATTGCTCAGGCTGTGGAAGTCACGTCCGATACTACAATGATCTACCACAGCGGCCAACTCCCGGCGGTCGCTAACCCTGATGCCGACAAGAACAGTCGCGAATATTATGGTGACACTGAAACTCAGGCGCTGAGTGTTTTCAAGAAGTTTGCAACGTCTTTCGAAAACCTGGGTGTTGGCTTTGGGGACGTTGTAAAAATGACCGTATTTCTTGTCGGTGATCCGGAACTGGACGGCCGCATGGATTTCGGTGGCTTCATGAAAGCGTACGTATTGTACTTCGGCACCGAAGAGCAGCCTAACAAGCCCGCCCGATCCGCGTTTCAGATCGCCGGTCTCGCCAGACCGAATGTCTTCATTGAAATCGAAATGGTGATTGCCAGACCATAATTTGTCGATTGACCTGACCGTAGGAGCGGCATCCTGCGTTAGTGGACGATCTGTCCATCTCGATAACGGACTTCGCCGCCGAGAATCGTCATTACGATCTCGGTGTCCATGATGTTGGCATCCGCAACGGTCAATAAATCCTGCGACAAGATGGTAATGTCTGCCAGTTTTCCGGGCGTCAGTGAGCCTTTGAGATCTTCTTCAAACGCGGCAAATGCATTGCCCATGGTGTAGGAATACAACGCGCGTTCCCGCGAATACACTTCGTCCGGCTGGAACGTACTGCCGTCTGGCAAGAGACGCGTGACCGAACAGTGAAAGCTGGCAATCGGGTCAATTTCGTCGACCGGTGGATCCGTTCCATTCGTTGGTACCAGACCGGCGTCGGCCAGGGTATTGAAGATGTAACCACGTTCGCGGGTTCGCTCGGGACCCAGGCGGTCTTCAACCCAGGGGCCATCCGAACAGGCGAATATTCCCTGTACAGCCGGGATTACACCCAGCTCAACCGTGCGTGAAAT
Source organism: Pseudomonadota bacterium (assembly GCA_022563505.1). Taxonomy (GTDB): domain Bacteria; phylum Pseudomonadota; class Gammaproteobacteria; order Steroidobacterales; family Woeseiaceae; genus JAADHU01. The sequence goes on from JADFNG010000059.1 coordinate 9,646, forward strand.
GTCGTCAGGATGAATGACCTGCGCATGCTCAATGCGCCAGCGCAGATCCGTTTTCTCCGGATGTCGTGCGAACTCCCGTTCGTAAATATTCAATAACTCGCGATACGCGCGATCACCAATACCCTGGATCGCCAGTTGATAATCAAATTCCATCGCAAGCTTTGCAGAGGCTTCAATTTCCTCGATCGGAACCACATTGAGGCCGCTGCTGCGCGGTAGATCGGCATAGGGTTCCAGTAACCAGCCGCCGTGGGTGCCCAGCGCACCGTCCAGTACCTTTTCGCCGATTGTCCTCACCGTCAGGTAATTATTTCCGTAGCCAATCATCCGGTACTCGGCAAGGCGATCTTTCATGTCAACGGCCTCTTCTTCGAGGGCCATGTAAAGGCGCACCGGCAGATTGCCCTCATCTGCCATCTTGCGGATCAGGTCAACCTCGACGAATCGAGTGCCAAGATCATGGAACGATGTAATGCCATGTCGAAGCGCCTCCTCGCCGGCCAGCCTGATCATTTGCCGCATCTCTTGTTCAACGACTGCCGCGGGTCGCAGCGCCTGATGGGATGCGTAGGCGGCACGGAATATGTCCTGTGCCGATTCCCGCATCATGCCGGTCGCTCTGCCCTTTTCGTCCCGTACGATCTCCCCGCCTGCCGGGGCGACGGTCGTATCACCGAGTTCGACCAGTCGCATCGCACGTTGATTGACAAAAACAGCGTGGCCGCTCGTGTGTATCAGCATGACAGGGTTGTCGGGTGTAACGGCGCTCAGGGAATCGTGCAACGGCAACCCCTCCACCAACACATCCTCTTTGAGCTGCCATTTGTCCTGGTGCCAGCCCCGACCGACAATCCACTCGCCGGGCGGCGTCGTGTTGGTTGCCTGCGCAATCATCGACACGATGTCAGCAAAACTTTTTTGGTGCCGAAAATCCAGTGCCACCAAAGACCCGCCGAAACTGGTGTAGTGGCCGTGACCTTCGATAAATCCGGGAATGGCAGTTTGTCCCTGCAAATCGATTACATCGGTTCCGTCACCGATGTAGGCGGCGATCTCCTCGTTCGAGCCCACCGCAATTATGCGATCAGCCACTATTGCCAGTGCCTCGGCGCGGGGCAGAGCATCATCAACAGTTACGATGTTGCCGTTTGTCAGAACGAGATCGGCCACCGGGTCGAACGGGGGTGCTGACTGCTGGCCACAGGCTCCCATGAACGTCAGAGCAATCAGTAAAGCTGAATATTTCATACGAACCCCCGCGCGCATTGCATTCGTCATGGGCGATTTTTTGAACACCACCGACAGGTCACAATACTACTGAAATCGGATCACAATACCTGCATAGATATTGCGGCCTGGTGCGGGCTCAAAATAGCGAGCACCAAACGCATTGATACGAATATTGCTGTTGTAGCGTTCGTCAAATAAATTGTTGATGCCCACATAGGGGCGCAATAGCCAGTCCCCGTTCCTGAACTCATACGTGGCACGCAATCCTGACACCACATAGCTGGGTACTTCGACCGTATTGGCGTTGTTCGCAAAAAGGTCGCCGGAATAACTGGTTTCAAATACTGCCACGAGACCGCCTTCGGTTTCGTAACGCAGCGCAAGATAGCCGAAATATTCCGGCAGCCCCGGCAAACGTGATCCGGAAAAATCATTGCCGTTGTTATCGATAAACTCATCGAACGTAAAATCGGACCAAGTCAGTGACGCATCAACGCCAAAACCATTGGTACTCGTCCAGGAGACCGCAGCTTCGATGCCCGTTCGGCTGGATTCCCCTGCATTCACAAAGAAGGTGCGCCCTGGGGAAGTCGCCACTTCGAACGGCGTTAACTCATCTTTCAGATCAATGTGAAACACGGCCAACTCGTAGTAAAGCTGTTTGCTGCCCGCTTTGTAACCAATCTCGACACTTTTCGCGGTTTGCGCATCCAACGCCTGGTTGAAACCGCCGCTACCGTCCGGATTCGCCAGTTCAGTCGTCGTTGGCGTTTCAAATGAACTGCTGAAGGTGCCAAACAACAGGCCGCGGCCGAAATCATAGGTCAATCCGACTGACGGGCTGATCTGGTCAAAGCTGACCTTGCCTGAATCGTCACCGTTAACCAGGTAATGGTCTGCTACGTCAAAACGAATCTCGTCGTAGCGCAGTCCTGCGGACAATGCCCATGCGTCACTGAATTCAAGACGGCCCTGCACATAGACACCATTGCCATCAACCTTCTCGCGCTGGTCGAAAACAAGGGGTCCGATCACACCCTGGACGTTATCAAATCGCTTCCTGTCATCATTCTGTCGATCGATATCAAATCCAACCGCTAACTCCATGTGGTCTGGCAGCATGTCACCGAAAGCGAATTGTGCGCCGAGGCCGTAAAAGTAACGGTCCAGGTCGACGGACCCACCGCCCTCGAAGGGCAACTTGTTGGAGAAATCCCGCCAGACGTAATAATTTCTTAGTGTCAGCGTGCCCGCAGAACGGCTTCTCTCATAGACAAAACCAATTCGTTGCTGGTCCAGGGCCTCACCGCCGTCAAAAAGAACATTCCGGTCTCGCGCTGAACTGGGATCGGTTGCGGCCTGTGCCGCATTGATGCCACCCGGATCGTCGGCCACCGGTTGATCCGTGTGATTGAACGCAACCGTTAGCGAGTCCTGTTCTCCCAGCGCAATGCCAAACCTTGCATTGAGCAATGTGCCTTCCGATCTGGAGTGATCACGATAGCCGTCCATATTCTGGGTGGAAACATTGATCAGGTAATTGATATTGGCTGCCTGACCTCCTGTCTTGAGCTGATACTTTTCGTAGCCAAGTTCTCCGACGGCCAGGTTTGCTTCAATGAATGGTTGTTCCTGACCGAGTTCCGTTTCAATCGCGATAACGCCACCGGACGCATTGCCATATAGCGATGAAGACGGTCCTCGCAGTACCTCGATGCGCCGCGCGGAACCCAGGTCGATACTGTCCACTCCTGCCTGACCGTCAGGCAATGTCTCCGGAATCCCATCAACGATAATCTTGATGCCCCTGATCCCGAATGATGAACGTGCGCCGAAACCGCGTAGTGATACGCGCAGATCCTGAGCGAAGTTGTATCGATTTTGCAGGTAGAGCCCCGGTATGCCAGCCAACGCTTCATCCAGTGCCAATTGCTGCCGGCCATTTTGAATGCGTTCCTGGTCAACGATAGACACGGACCGCGCCGCATCCCGCACCGTTGTTTCAATGCGAGTGGCCGTAATGAGGATCTCATCCAGCGCATTTTCTGTTGCTTCCTGGGCCGGCAAAGGCACAGGAACGCAAAGCAGGAGAGCCATGAGTGACCAGGATCGAACAAAAAACTTCGGCAGTTTGGACATGGTTTCTAGATCTCGACATACGCCATGGAGCGCATGATCTCAAGTTGTTCCGCCTCGGATATGCCGCGACCAACCCAATTGGCATGCGGCTTGTACGCCTCCCGTGCGGTCAACGTGTGAATCTGCGGCGCGTCGATGTCATCGCGAAGAAAAAACGCGTTTGTTCCCGTCGAATCGCAGCCTACCAGCCTGAAACCCTTTTTCTCGCCCAGCGTTTCGAGCGCTCGTAATGATGCGCCCGCAAAAAAACCACTCGGATGCACGCTGAAACGTTCAAAGTCGGCTGCATACGGTGTCGTGCACGACCACTCGGGTCCCAATCCAGAGTTGTACTCAATACAGGCAACCCGAGGCGAAATCACGTCAAGCTTTTCCCAGAACCAGTAGTCGTTGCCATTGACGTCAATGGACAGAAAGTCGATGTCCGGTGGAACGTTGTTGTCAGCAATGAGCGACTCAAGATTATCGAGGTCAACAAAAGTATGCACCGCTTTCACATCGGGAACGTTCAATTTCGCTGCCGCGCGATTGAAAAAATCACATTGCTCTGCTGAAGCATCCATCATCAGGCCCCGAAACTGCTCGTGGATCATCAGCCGCAAGGCATTGCATTGCCTGGCCCCGAAGCCGAACTCGACGAAGTAGCGGGACTCAAAGCCAACTTCGGAAAAGAGATAGCGAATGATTCCGTCTTCACCGTTTTGCGACAACCAGCTGTATTCATAGCGCTGCAATCCTGACTGATCGCTGTGCGCCGTTGGCGGCCAGTTATCAGTATCTTCCCTGCGCCATTTTCGAACGACTTTATGTGCGCGCACGCTGCGCGGAATCAGCTTTCGCTTGACCCATTTGAAGGTGCGTTTGACCCTGTATTTCTTGATCGGCGCCGATTTCATGACCGAGTCTCGCGAAGCCGACGCCAATTCGCAGTCGTCGAGCAGGTATTGCACAACATATTAATCCTTGTTGCTTCCCCGGCGCTCTGCTTCGCGTGCCGTCACCCACTCTTTTGCTTCATCGGCACTGCTAACACGCTCAATCGTGCGAACCCGGCACGATTGCCTGCCGCGACCCATATCGCGAAATATGATACTGCCAAAACCGTCACCGCAAATGCGCCCGGATTGATCCTTCACCGCGATAGCATTGGCATATTCAAGCCCGTTACAAATACCCGTCACGGTAAAAAGGTAATGGTCATTGACTCCGGCAGTCACGAAAATCTCCCTGTCGCTCAGTCCGTTAAATGAATTGATCGTCCGGACGCTGACGCATACTCTGGGCGCCATGGAGTCTTCATCGCCGGTCGACGTCGCGCAACCTGATGCGAATAGCGACATGCCCAGGATTGTGAATACCAAGGTTCCTTTGGCGTTCATATTGACTCCGGTTCTAACGGTAATGAGGGTACTCTATACTAACACCCTGACTCCTTTTTCCTGAGCCCCAGAGGTCATCAGCAAGATACTGAACCATCCGGGAGAGAAATCACCGATGGGTTCAGGGGAAAGAGCGCAGGAAAATGGGGCCAGCAGACCTGCCCTGGCGTCCTTCTTAACAAGATAAGCGGCCATCGCATGGTCGCGTATCTTGTTTTATCGAAACCTACTCATTTTCATTTCGTGCCTGGACGGCAACCTGTCCATCTGAATCCACCGACACATCCAGCACGATGGGTCGACAACACACATAGCAATCTTCAAGGTAATTTTGCTGAGGCAACGTATTGTCAACCAGTACGGAAATTGTCTCACCGCAGTACGGACAACTGATCGTGACTTCAAAAATCTCAGGCATAAAATTCGAATTTCTGATTTTGTTACTTGGTGTCCTCAATCTACCACAATCGATTATCGCTGCATTCCGAGCCGTTATCGAACAGGCAGGTAGCCATTGTCCAAGCCCTTTTTTGAAAACACCATTTGCCACAGCTGATTACGCCTGGCGCGATCCGAACCCGCTGCGGAAAGCAGCCAGTAGGTCCACATGCGATAAAAACGCTCGTCATAGCCCAGTTTTTCAAGCTGATCGCGGGCGGCGTCGAGGTTTGCTACCCAGGCCATCAGGGTCGGATCGTAATCACCGCCAAGATTGTGCCAGTCCTCCATGATGAAAACGCCTTGTGCCGCGGCATCTATCTGTTTTTGCAAGGGCAGATATCCACCGGGAAAGATGTATTTGATGGTAAACGGATCGGCTTGCAGATTTGCAGCATTGGTGCCGATGGTATGTAAGAGGAACAAACCGTCATCTTCCAGGCAACGTTCGACGGTTTGCATATAGGTGCGAAAGTTCTTTGGTCCCACGGCTTCAAACATGCCGATTGAAATAACCCGGTCAAATCGACCTTCGACATCGCGGTAGTCCTGGTAGCGAAGATCCACATCCAGGCCTGAACACAGTTCTTTGCCCAGGTCGATCTGTTCCTGAGATACTGTAACGCCCACCACGCTGACATCGTAGTTTTGCGCCGCATAACGGGCGAAACTACCCCAGCCACAGCCAATATCCAAGACCCGCATACCCGCTTGCAGACCCATCTTGCGACACACCAGGTCCATTTTTGCAATTTGTGCGTCGGCGAGGTTGTCAGCATTACGCCAGTAGCCGCAGGTATAAGCCATGCTGTCATCCAGCATCAGCTTGAACAGTTCATTGCCCATGTCGTAATGATGTTTGCCGATGTTAAAAGCACGGCTTTTGCTTTGCAGATTGACCATCTTGGACCATAGCACTGGCCACACCAGACTCAATACCGATATTTTTGTCTCAAGGCCCGCCCGCGTAACCTTGTATATGAAAACATCGATCTGTTCACAGTCCCAGAGCCCGTCCATATAGGTTTCGCCCAGTGCAATTGAGCCTTTACCGAGCAGTCGTCGGTAAAACTCTTTGCTGTGTACTTTTAAATCCCAGGCGTGTTCACCATCCACACCTATTTCCGCCAGGGCCAGTATATTTCTGATTGTTGTTTCTGCTTTGTCCATTGCTCTGGTGTACCTCGATCAAATGTTTTTCTGCAGGAGCAGGCCGCGCGATTGCGCAAGCGCCTGTCGCTGACGAAACACGGCTCGGTGTTGGTTTGCGCCGAAATTTGGGTCAAAAACGGCGAGTCAATTCTACACGCAAATCAACGCCGCAAGGATATCCG
>JADFNG010000060.1 GCA_022563505.1 Pseudomonadota bacterium
TCTGGAACGCTTCCGGCAGAACCTTCATCAGCTGGGATCTCCGAGCTCCGAGAAAGTCGAAAGCGCCGCTCTTTATCAGGCTTTCTACTACCTGTTTGTTCACGGCTCGAAGATCCACAATGTCGCAGAAATCGAATATGGAGTTGAAGGTGCCGTGTTCTTTTCGCGCGGAGACTATCGATTCAACGGCCTTTGCACCGACATTCTTTACTCCCGCGAGCCCGAACCTCATCTTTCCGTCATCTACCACGGTAAAGTGGGCGAGGCTCTCGTTGACATCCGGAGGCAAGACCTCAATTCCGAGACGTCTGCATTCATCCATACAATCTATGATCTTGTCGGTATCACGCATTTCGGATGTCATAAGGGCAGCCATGTACTGTGTCGGGAAGTGGGCCTTGAGGTAAGCGGTTCGATAGGCAATTATGGCATACGCCGCGGCGTGTGATTTGTTGAAGCCGTACCCGCCGAATTTTTCGATCGTCTGCGCAAGATCCAGTGCGTCCGCAGCAGGCATCTCGTTCTGGGTAGCGCCAGCCACGAATTTTTCCATGAGCGCAGCCATTTTCTCTGGATGCTTTTTGGCTACAGCTTTACGCAATGCGTCTGCTTCGACTGCCGTAAAGCCACCTACTTCGCGAGCTAGCTGCATAACCTGTTCTTGAAAAACAACTACGCCACAAGGTCGGTCAGGCTATCGCCGACTACCACATGATCGATGACGGCGACCGTATCATGGTGTGTCTGTCAGGTGGCAAAGACTCTTATGCGTTGCTGGATATGCTTCTCGCATTGCAAAAGCGAGCACCTGTGCAATTTGACCTTGTCGCGGTCAACCTCGATCAGAAGCAACCCGGGTTTCCGGAGCATATATTGCCTGAGTACCTCGATGGGATCGGTGTCGAATACCGCATCGTCGCGGAAGACACCTACAGCATCGTCAAAGAGAAGCTCCAGGCGGGCAAGACAATGTGCTCTCTGTGTTCGCGATTGCGACGCGGCATTCTGTACCGTACTGCAGGTGAAATCGGCGCAACCAAGATCGCGCTGGGTCATCACATGGACGACATGGTGGAAACGCTGTTTCTCAATATGTTTTACGGCTCGCGCCTGAAGACAATGCCACCGAAACTGGTGAGTGACGACCGTCGAAATATCGTTATTCGTCCCCTGGCTTATTGCCGGGAGAAAGATCTCGCCCGTTACGCACATATTCGTCAGTACCCGATCATCCCGTGCAACCTGTGTGGCACACAGACAAACCTTCAGCGGGTTCAAATCAAGAAAATGCTCATGGAATGGGAGAAAGATTCACCCAATAGAGTCGTCAATATTTTTAGATCCATGCAGCGCGTAACACGCAGCCACCTGCTCGACACCGATCTCTATGACTTTGCCAAGATGACAGTTGCTTCAGCGGATGAGTTGCCCGAGCTTGATATTGCGTTTGATCCCCAGACCGATCTGGACGCAGATACATTAAGCAGATAGGCGCTCACACGATAGGATAATCCGCAAGAACTCATTCATCGACATCTTCAAGCTCGCAGATGAGCTTGCTACCGGTCCGGCGATGCCAACTGGCTATATGCCCGCAGATTTCCTGCGCTGTTGAGGCTATTCAAGCCTCGGTGGGTCAGAGCATGCCGGATGCCCATCCGTTTGGCCTCTAGTACTCCTTCCCTGCAGCCGACCGGTTTCGTACTGTGTGACAACCCAACTTGCATCGTCATGACTTTGCACAAGTGAGCGTCTATGCTCTTTTTGCAAGAACGCGTGCGAAACACGTGCCAATCAGCGCCGCATAAGCGATGCGAGGTCATAGTCATGGGGAACTCGTCATACCAGCCGGGAAAGAAGAGCGGGTTAACACGAAGAGCTTTTCTCGGCACAACAGCGGGCGCCGGTGCAGCAACACTGCTCGGCCATACTGGGGAAGCGGCGGCTCGGCAGTCAGGGCCCGCAACCACTGCCGCAGTACCCGCGCCCACAAGCCCTCAACTTGACCGTGATACGGGGGACGTACGGCCACCGACAGATATTCGGGCTGCACAAAGACCAGGTTCCGACCTGATGGTGCAGGTCCTCAAGGACCTGGGAATCGAGTACATCGCCGCCAATCCAGCCTCTAGTTTCGAGGGACTCCAGGAGTCGATCGTAAACTACGGTGATCCACCCAATACGATGCCTGAACTCATCTCTGCATTGCACGAAGAGTCAGCGATCGATATGGCGCACGGCTATGCCAAATCCGAAGGCAAACCGATGGCCGTCATGCTGCATGGCACTGTTGGAACCCTGCATGCTTCGATGGCAATTTATCAGGCTTATCACAATCGCATACCGATGCTCCTGATCATCGGTCGCGACGACAAGTTTTTCCTGCAACAGCAATCAGCCGATGACATCGCTGGCATCGTTCGCGCTATTACCAAGTGGGATACGCAACCAAAGACGCTTGAAGAATCACTGCTCGCCATTCAACGGGCCTATCGCGAAGCAATGACGCCACCACGCGGGCCAACCGTGGTTGTCATCGATACGGAATTGCAAAAAGAGGAAGCCGGTGACCTGGCGTTACCCATTTATTCTCCTCCGATTATTGCGGTGATCAATGCAGGCCAGGCGCGAGACATCGCCCGCAATCTGGTCAACGCGAGCAACCCGCGTATTCAGGTAGGCAGCCTGCGCACACCCGCGGGCATCGCCGCTGCCGTCGAGCTGGCGGAACTTGTGGGGGCGTCTGTCCGCACTGGCGCAACCCAGATGCCAATGAGCTTCCCGCAACGTCATCCACAGTGCGGAAAGGGTGCGACAACCCGCTATGACTACACGCTCGGTCTCGAAACCGACGGGGCGGAAGCTTCCATTAACGGGCCACATATTCGATCGATCACTGATCGCGATCGTACTCAAATTGGTTTCGGCGGCGTCCGCAAGCCGATTGTTCCGCCACGCGGTAAAGGCCCACCGGGTGCCAATGACATCGTGGCCGACGCCGAGGCGAGCATCCCGCTAATCATCGAGGAGGTGAATCGTCTGCTGACGAAATCACAGCGCAACGGGATTGCTGATCGAATTCGACAGCATGCCAACGCAAACCACTCGGCCCGTATCAGGAATCTCGAGAAAGCGCTGGAATCGAAGCGCAAGGGTTGGGGCGGGAGCCCAATCAGTTTGGCAAGACTGTACGCAGACCTGTGGCCTCTCATCATGAACGAAGACTGGTGCCTCGCATCGCCGTCGGTTTTTTCGAGCAGGCATCACGTGCAACTATGGGACCACAACAAACCCTACAGTTATCTTGGTATGCACGGCGCTGGTGGTATCGGCTATTGCATCGGGGCATGCACAGGTGCCGCGCTTGCAGCGCGCGAGCGCAATCGGTTCGTGATCAATATTCAGTGCGATGGTGATATTAACTATGCGCCCGGATCGTTGTGGACAGCCGCACACCATCGACTGCCGATGCTGACCATCATGCACAACAATCGTGCCTGGCATCAGGAGGTGATGTATCTGCACTACATGGCGGGCGTACGCGGTCGCGGGACGGATCGATCACACATTGGTACGACGCTGCGGGATCCTTTTATCGACTACGCGAAAATGGCCGAGTCCTATGGCATCGAAAGCGAAGGACCGATTTCGGACCCGACGAAACTGGTTGCAGCCTACGAACGTGGTATCGCCGTCGTCAAAGCAGGACGTCCGTATTTGATCGACGTTCTTACACAACCGAGGTAGGGCGCAGCATGCCAATTATCTTCTGTCGCAGAAGCTTCATATCGCTCGCTTTATTGCTCGGGTTCTCCACCCAGGCGCACGCGGGCGACCCCGCTGAGGGCGCGACCGTTTACTACGAGCATGGCTGTTACAGCTGCCATGGCTACAACGGTACCGGCCGAACGCCACTTGCGAATAATGTCAGCGGCATCATGGTAGACGAAGGCGTTTTTATTCGTTTTCTTCGGCAGAGGGCCGATCGTAATCCCATCCTGCCGAACAACAGCATGCCGAATTTCGGCGTTGAGGCGTTAAGCGACGAGCAGGCGAAGGATGTATATGCCTATATCAAGACGTTGGTTGATGATCCACCTGAAATCGAAGAGATTCCGACCTTCGTAAAAATTCTCGACGCAGCTAAAGCCAATGGGCCTGACAATGCCAGGTCAAACTAGACGAGCCACGACTCTGGCGGTTTTTCTGCTTTGTATCGCCAGTGCACAAGCACATCACTCGGGTATTTCATTTGACACCGGCAAGACGGTGACTGTCACCGGCGAGGTTACGCGATTTATTTGGCGCAACCCGCACATGGCCATCAGCATGACCGTCACCAACGCCGACGGGGTGGAAGAACTGTGGAAAATCGAAGGACCCGGATCCACAGCTCTCAGCAAATTCGGCCTGAGCAAGAAGACGTTTGCTATCGGCGACACGATCACGGTCATGGCGCACCCGCTCAAGAGCGGCAAACCTGGCGGACTGCTACAGGGCCTCACGCTGGCAGATGGCACTGCTTACGGTGTGACTAACGACTATGAGGCGCGTGCCGTGCGCAAGCGTATTATCCCGGCACTGCTGCAGTGGGAACCGCCACCGGCAGGGGAATCCTGGCAAGAACGTGAACGGAAAACCCGTCCGTCGCAACTGCCAATCGTTGGGGAGAATCCCCGTCAGACCGGCCCCGGGGCACTGGATCCGGAGAATCTTGCGAAACAGAGACCGGCGCCGGCATTCGACCTGACAGGAACCTGGGAATTTCGCGGCGAAGATGACTATCGCCCTATGTACGGCTGGTATGAATTCAAGCCCCACCCCGAGTTCACGGCAGCCGGCAAGAAAACCTACGCTGAATTTTTGACCTACGCCAGGGCGGGCAAGCGATACATGGAGCCAACCGTGCAGTGCTATCCCGCCGGCATGCCGAGACTGATGACTCGTTACGGCCCCCTCATGATGTTGCAGTATCCGACCGCCATATTCATTTTGTCCCGGCTCAACAACGAGTACCGCGTCATCTGGCTGGACGGGCGAGCACGAGAACCGGAAGAACATCGGGATCTCAACTGGAACGGAGAATCCATCGGACATTGGGACGGAGACACGCTCGTGGTGGAGACCGAGGGATTCACTGACGAAAATCATTTGATTCAACAGGGAGTGTTTACCGGCGACCAGCTCAGGATTACCGAGCGCATCTCGATGCTCAACGACGGCAACACAATAAAGATGGAATTCATCATGACCGATCCGGAGCACTGGATCGGAGAATGGCGGCACATTAAATTTCGCGATCGATTGCTGCGCGCAGACGTCCGGGAAGCAACCTGCCTGCCAGCAGACAGCAGTTTCTTGCCGGGCTTGTGAATCGGCTTTAAGGTAGGCAGATATGACACCTCGCATCAAACAGATCGGCCCCGTGGCATGGGTCCTGACCGCGCTGCTCCTGGCCGGTCAGGCTAACGCGCATCACTCACACTCAAACCTGAACATGCAGGACGTGAGAACCTATAGCGGCGTTGTGACCCGCTACAGCTGGACGATGCCGCATGTTTTCCTGAAAGTAAAAGGACCCGACGAAAATGGCAACGTCGTCGAATACAGCGTCGAAATGGTGCATCCGCCCGGCATGGCCAAACGAGGATGGGGCAGAAAAACATTCCAGCCCGGTGACAGAATCACCTGGCGGGGCCCTCATGACCGAAACGAAAGTCGCCATTACACGGGTATGATCTGGGCTGAACGCGGCGATGGTGAGCGCTTCAACATGGATGAGGAAACTGAAGCTGAAGTGGTCCCATCGACTGACTTTACCGGCCTCTGGAAACGCTCCGATATCGGTGGCTTCAAGCCGCATTACCGCCCACCCGAAGGCTGGCCACTCTCCGCGAAAGGGCAGGAGCTGGTTGATAATTTTCATCAGGACCAGAATCCGATGGTGACCTGCGGCAATCCCGGCCCACCGAAAGCCATGATCGTCCCCTACCCTGTAATGATCACGCGTCGTGATGACAACACGTTCGTATTCGAACGGGAGCTGATGGAAGACGTGCGGGTGATTCACCTCGACGACGTCAAAGCGCCGGCCGAACGATCGAAGCTGGGGCATTCCGTCGCGCGCCTGGAGGACGGCGAACTTATCGTCGAAACGAGCAACTTCATCGCTGACAAGTGGGGCACGCACACCGGTATCGATTCGAGCGAACAGAAATACCTGGTCGAGCGATTCTCGTTGTCTGGCGACGGGCTTTTTCTTATTGCTGAAATTACGATTACTGATCCGGTCTACCTGGCGGAATCTGTCACCTTTTTACACCGATGGAAAAAACTAGCGGACCGTGAAGTTATCCAGGCTCCGTGCACACTCGAGAGTGCCAGACTTTACCTGGAAGGTGGTTAAGCAAACCCATCGTAGGTTTTTCTATTTGATTTCCATGACTGCTATCAGACAACCGCAGGCGAAAATCGGCATTGGTTTATAGAAACGTACGTCGCCTTTACCACCGGCCGCGCCGGCGACCGCAATCGATGTCCTGATTTCGAAGCCTCCGTGCCCGGCAACAGATAATACTTCTGCGTCATGATATGAAGTCATGGCTTCCTCGTCCTGAGCGACCCATCGCGCCAGAAATTCCTGATCCCACTCCGCATTGATTTTGCCGCTGTCCGGAGTGCACGGCCAGTGCGATGTGCCACCGGTGCCAATAAGCGCAATCCTTTCAGGCACGGCATCGAATGCCCGACGCAAGGCTTTGCCAAAGGCATAGGAGCGATGCAGTGGGCTCAGCGGTGGTGACTGGCAATTTATGTTGGCCGGAATCACCGGGAAGTCGAAGTTCGGCGTGAGATGTGCAAGTGGCACCATGATGCCATGATCGAATTTCCATTCTTCGGCGAAGCCAACGTCAACGTCCTCCATGACCGTTTCAATCAGTCGCCGTGAAAGATCCCGGTCTCCTGGAATTCGGGTTCTTTCTATGCCGAGCCATTCCGGATCTTCGATGGGTCCTTCGTAATAGTCCGCCATGCCGATCGAAAACGTCGGCATGTTGTTGTTGAAGAAATTCGCGTAGTGTTCTGCAGAGACAACAAAAAGCGCATCCGGTTCGGCAGCCTCAATCTCGTGACGGAGTTTTTGAAATTCGTATTTGAGAGACTGCAGATCGTCCGGATTCGCTTTCTCCGGGCGGTTGGTAATACCCGGCGCGTGGCAACATATTCCAGCGTAGACCAAACTCACGCAGAAAATCCTATCGCTCGATTAATGAATTCATTCATGGGAAAATTTCTACTTCAAGCGAATATTCTCGGCTGTTACGCCTTCCCGCGCCAGTGCTACCTGTGTTGCAGCACGCTCGTCAATTCGCTGACGGTGCGACTTCCAGTTGGGCATGTCTGCGACATGTTCGATCACATCCTCCCGCTGACTCCAGATGTGAAACACGAGCAGATACGGATCGCAGACGCTGTAAGTATCGCCGAGCGCCCAGTTTCGTCCTTCAAGACGGCGATCGACTTCCAGTAGCGTTTTCTTGAGATTGGGGATACCAACCTCGCGCAGCTGTGGATAGAGCTTCGGATCGCTTATCAGGTAATTTGGCCGGAACAAGGGTCGAAATGCAAGATGCACCGTACTGGAAAGAAAATTCATCCACTCGTGCGCACGCGCTCTGGCCAACGGATTATTCTTGGGTATCAAATTACTACCGGGAGCTGCTGTCTCACCGATATAGGTCAAAATTGCATGCGTTTCCGTCAGCACCTCGTCATCGACTCGCAGGGCAGGAATTTTTCCCCACGGATTCTGTGCAAGGTAGTCGTCCAGTCGATGCTCACCTTTTCGAATGCGAACTGCTTTTGCCGTGAATGGCAACCCCGCTTCCTCGAGTGCTATGTGGCAAGCCAGTGAACAGGCCCGCGGGCTGTAAAACAGCGTCAACTCCGGCACTCGACGATCCTCTATAAGGTAATATTGGTGTGCAATTCCAAATCCGTGGGGGGCATTCAGATGACTGTAGGATACATCACGTTCAAGCGACGCTGCATCGCTGTCAGCGTACTCGTGTCGTTGCTTGTCTCGCTTGGTGCGGGTGCGACTGACAGTGAATCGCTACCGGACTGGAGTGGCGTATGGGCGCGGTTCGAGGGTAATGCCGGCATGTTCGATGTCTCGACAACGGAGCCGCCGGATGGACGCGCCGGTAGCCCGGGAGTGCGGCAATATCCGCCATTGACGAAAGAGTGGGAAATTAAGTACCAGAGAAATCTTGAGATCGTCGCCAATGGTCGGCTGCCGGACCCGGTCTCGATCTGCGGTACGCCTGCCGGATTTCCGCGATTACTGGCACTGCCCGATGTCTACGAATTCATTGTCCGACCGGAGCAAACCTGGATCATTACCGAAAATGGTCCGAATATAGCGCGCATCTACACCGACGGTCGCGACCACCCACCTCAGGAAGAACTGTGGCCCACCTTTACCGGTGATTCTGTCGGACATTGGGAAGGCCCGGTACTGGTGTTCTCGACAATCAGCATGATTGGTGAAAAACACACCATTCTTGACCGCAGCGGCATGGTTCTGAGTGACAAGGCACGCATCCATACGCGCATGTTTATAACCGACGAGGGGTTGCTGCGCGCCGAACTTGTTATCGAGGACGAAGAAGCGCTAACACAACCCTGGCACGTAACACGACACTTCCGACGGCTGCCGCCGGGAACGCGCGTTTATGACTACGCCTGCGCGGAAAATAATCGCAACCCAATTACCAGCTCGGGTCAAACGCTAACGCTCGGACCCGACGGTAAACCCATCGACATTGACATTGAGTGATTACAGATGCGTTACCTATCAAGAACCGGAAAAAGGCTCACTGCACTCTGTCTGCTACTAAGCGTGGTGACCTCGGCGTTCGCTCACCACTCAAGTGCAATGTTTGACAAGAGCACCGTCCGTCAGGTGACAGCAACTGTCGTGGAGTTTCAGTGGACGAATCCCCATATCTGGATTCAGATTGAATTTGAAAATGAAGTTGGTGACAAGCAAGAGTGGAGCATCGAAGGACTCGGTCCCAACAGCCTGTTTCGAAAGGGCTGGCGACCAAACTCTTTCGAGCCCGGTGACATCATCGAAATCAAATTTTATCCAATGCGAGATGGTTCGCCGGCCGGCGGCTTTATCGGCGCAAAATTTGCGGATGGAAAAACGATCGGCAACTGGTAGGTCGTTGAACAATCAATCGCAGGAGCGGCAGGGTCGCTCTCGGCCATCCTTGGCCTCCGCGACATTCGGACTCCTGTCCATCAAGCCGCTCCTACGAGCGTTTATTTAATGGCCGTTCGCTTTGGCCGCAGAAATTTCAAGGCCTCGTACCGATGGTGTCCGTAGCGGTATCCGCTGCAATGAACGCTGATAGGCAACTTGCGCCTCAGCCGGTCGATTCGCCGCAAGCAAGACATCTGCATATAACTCAACCGCTGGTTTCATTGGCACTGGCGGGCCCGACGGCGCTTGCATGTCTCTCAATTCCATTTCCGCTGCTTCGCGAGCTGCGATCACAGCACCATCATTGTCTCCCGCCGCAAGTTTTGTCACCGCAATAACTTCTTTCTCAAGAATTGCGATTTGCTTGGCATCGTATGACTTGCCCGCAGCATCTGCCAGAGCGCCGAGAACCTGCAATCTTTCTACTGCCGCGTTGGCTGTGTTCATATCACCGCGGTGCGCCGCACTCATGCCGACAACCGACACCCAATTGGCGTTCGCACCAGCCGGAGAATCCGCCGCGTCGAGATCGACATCTTCCCATTGACCCGTCTCGATCATGTGCCGGCCTCGCATACCGAGATAGCCATCGTAGACATTTTTTGAACCAGGATTTCTCTCGACGGCTTCCACCGCCAGCACCAGTTTTTCTGCCGCTTGTTCATTCTCGCCAAGCATCAGATATGCGTAAGCCAGCCAGGACAGCGTATGAAAATCCTCACGCCCCTCTGCAAACCCGTATTTTTTGATGCCCGCTACGGCAGCAGCGTAGGCTTCGATATTCGAGTCGACAACCCGCTGCCACATGCCGAGTTGCACAAAAATGTGCGATGGCATGTGTAATGCGTGTGCCGCTGCCGGCGCGATGCCCGCATAAACCTGTGCCGCCGGTAATGCCAGAATTGCGTGATCCGGATCATCGAAGGAATGAATGATGAAATGTGCGGCACCGGGATGGCTCTCGTTTTGAGCAAATATGCCCTGACTGATAGATGCTGCCAGCGCCTGCCGCCGGAACCCCTGGTCGCCACGACGCACGGTGCCCAGCAAAGACAGCGCATAAAAGACCGATATTTCATGATCGTCCGGCCAACGCTCGTGCATGCCGGCCATGTGTTCAGAGTAGGCGAAATCCCGCTCAAGCTTATCGTCCGCCGAAAAGTACAGTGTCTCTACGGCGGTCATAAAGGCCTTTTCTTTTTCACCGGATGCGCTCGCGAGCCGACCCTCGAAAGTCGGTGCCAGTTCGTTCAGCGCACTTGTAGCGGCGGCAACGTCCTGCTGCGCCCACAGCGGATGATTGTCACTCATCGCCTGACCCCAATACGCCAGGGCAAATTCCGGGTCGATACTCTGCGCTTCTTCAAACGCTATACGCGCCTCGCCGAACTGAAAGCTGTGTAATGCCTTTACACCACTCAGAAATGCAGTTTGCGCTCCTGCGGCGCCGGAGTTCGGAAACGTGATACTACCTAACTCGGCTTCGTCAGCATGTGCTGCCCCAAACTGCAGCAAAAATACAGTGCATACGCAACTTATTATTCGTTTGGCCGCCATTGATTCATCCCCCACTATTTATTTTCCGATTCTCGAAGCCTAGGAGGCAGTCGGACTTACCGATTTTAGATTTGTAAGGTATTGATAATATGGAGTTTCTTTTTTGAGTCACATTTTTCGTGTCTAATAAAATCAACGACTTATACGTTAAGTCCGACAGGCTCCTAGAGTGTGTGGGGACAAGTGTCCATTTGTCACCCGATCACTGGGTGTCAGGCGGCACCACACTGCCGCAGAGTAGCTTGGCAAAGTATATATCGCATGAAAATTCTCTGCAGATTCAATTGTTGTAAGATAACAACCCGCTATCAGGAAAAATTCAACAAGATTTCTTATTTGGTCATATTCCGGGGGGGAAACAAGATGATTGCATTCAAGAAAGGCCTGGTCGGCGCATGCGTTGTTACGCTGCCACTATTCGGATCCATCGCTTCTGCGCAGGACTCCTTCGAGCTCGAAGAGATTGTGGTGACTGCACAAAAACGTACGCAGTCGCTCATTGAGGTTCCTGTTGCAATAACCGTTGTCAGCGGGAAAGCGCTCGAGCGGGGGCAAATTCGGGACGTTATCGATTTGCAACAGTTGGCCCCTTCCCTGGTAGTCAATGCATCCACCGGTTCAACACAGTCTATATTCACGATTCGCGGCATCGGGACTGCGGGCAACAACACGGGCCTGGAACAATCAGTCGGTGTATTCATTGACGGTGTTTATCGAGGGCGGGTAGGCGCGGCCATGAGCGATTACATTGACGTTGAGCAGATTGAGATTCTCCGTGGACCTCAAAGCACCTTGTTTGGCAAGAACACATCGGCCGGCATCATCAGTGTAACCACGCGAAAACCGGAGCAGGAATTTGGTGGCATTATCGAAGCTGCGGCCGGTGACTTCGGCATGACACAACTGCGCGGCTCGATAACCGGTCCTTTAAGCGACTCTTTGTCTTTTCGCTTGTCGGGTGCCTATTACGAGCGCGACGGCGTGATCGACGATGTGCTCGACAGCCGTGATTACAACAACCGAGACAGGGTTTCCGCTCGACTTCAACTACTGTGGGACATTACCGACAACACGTCGTTGCGATTCATCGCGGACTACTCCGATGTGAAAGATGAGTGTTGCGCTGCGACTCCGGTGTTCACCGGACCAACCGCGGCCATCGCGGGCGCGCTGGGTGGCCCGGGGTCGCTGCCCGGTGCTTTTGGTGAGAATGATCCCTTCGAGCGGGTTGGCGCAGCAACAGAGGCTGCACCCTTTGACAATGGCTTTGAAGACGGCGGATTTTCGGCCGAACTGAATCATGAATTCGAGTCGACGACCCTGACAATTATCGGCGCATCGCGCTTCTTCGAGACCGTAACTAACATCGACGCCGATTTTCAGCGCATGGATCTGCTGAATTTTCGTTCACAAGCCCAGGACCTTGATGAAACCAGTCTTGAAATCCGCCTGGCGTCGACAGGCTCCAATACCGTTGATTGGGTGGTGGGTGCGTTCGCGTTCGATCAGGAAATAGAGGCCACGGACGATCTGTTGCTTGGCGCAGACGCGAGGACCTACGGCGACTTGCTGGTACAGGCTGCAACGGGTGGTGCGTTGTCATTTCCAACATTGGAGGCTATTTTCGCATTGCCAGCGGGCAGTATTTTTGCGAATGGTACGGGCACTCGCAACGAGTTTGATTACTCCTCCAGCGGCTTCGCCTTTTTCGCCCAGGGAACCTGGAACATCGATGACCAGTGGTCGATTACCGGTGGTCTGCGTTACTCGGATGAGGAAAAAGATTCGACGGCGACCAACACGCTGGCCAATGAGCCCTTTTCTCAGGTGCCGCTACCCCCGCCATTTGCCGGCCTGGCCGCTTTCCAGGTATTCCCGCCAACCGACCCATATTCGGTCAGTTTTGATGACGACAACGTCTCGGGCACACTCAATATCGCGTATAACATTTCCGACAGTTCGTCAGCATATGTACGTTATGCCACGGGCTTCAAGTCCGGTGGTATTAATCTGAGCCGTAATGCCGGCGCATCCGTTCCGGGCGATCCGACGCCGGATACGTCGAACCCGCTCTTTGATTCCGAGACAGTCGAATCCATCGAGATTGGTTTGAAGATGCTCGTGGCCGATGGCCGGGGCATGATCAATGTCGCAGTATTCGACCAGACACTGGATGACTTTCAGGCGAATTCTTTCGACGGCTTGAATTTCACGGTGCGCAATGCCGCCAAAGTCGAAGGTACTGGCATTGAGGTTGATTATTCCTGGCGTGCGACGGACTCCTTGTCTTTCTCGGGTGGCGTTGTCTGGCAAGACATAGAATATGCGAGCTTCCCCGGTGCCTCGGCAACAGCGGACCAGATAGCAATGGGCCAGAACGTTCAGGATCTCAGTGGCCGCAAGCCGAACTTCGTGTCCGACTTCTTGTTGACGGGAACAATAAGCTGGATCCAGCCAATTACGGGTGACATGAACTTTGTCTTTGGCACGGACTACCGTTATCGCACCGATTACCATACCGCTCAGGACCTGGATCCAAGATCATTGCAAGACGATTTGCTGTGGGTCAATGTGACCATTGGACTGGAACAGGCGGACGGTAACTGGGCTGTGAACGCATGGATCAAGAATGCGACGGACGAAGAAGTCATGAATATCGGCTTTGACACACCGTTCCAGGCAGGCTCCTTTCATGCCTTTATCGAAGATCCACGTATGTTTGGTGTTACCGGTACATTGCGCTTCTAAGAACTCGTACAAACGAGGCTTACAAGAGAAGCCCTGGCATTTTGTCGGGGCTTCTTTTTTTTGGGGCCGCCCGCTAGAATCGGACGGACTGAATGGCGACAGGTGATTCATGAAACAGTATGCAACGGGACTGATAATGACTGCACTTCTGCTTGGCTGCGGTCAATCGGCTAACGATTCAGTCGAAGAGAATAATGTAGCCACCAGTGAACAGGCCGTCACGTCCGTAACCGCCGCAAAAATAATAGACGCGGATCCTCAGGACTGGCTAAGCCACGGACGCACCTACGATGAGCAGCGATTCAGCCCGCTGAATGATATTACGACATCCAATATTGATGAACTGGGCCTGGCCTGGTATTTCGACATACCCACAAAGCGCGGCATGGAAGCGACCCCCATTGTTGTCGATGGACGTATGTATGTAACCGGCTCCTGGAGCATTGTGTATGCCCTCAACGCAGAAACCGGCGAAGAACTGTGGCGCTACGACCCGAAGGTGCCCAGATCATGGGCGCGCTACGCGTGCTGCGATGTCGTCAATCGCGGCGTCGCCGTCTGGAATGACAGCGTGTTTGTCGGCACCCTCGACGGCTGGCTGGTCGCTCTGGATGCCAGCACCGGTGAAGAACGCTGGCGCATCGACACGATAGATCGACAGCCGCCCTACACCATTACCGGCGCACCGCGTGTCGTAAACGGGCTGGTCATAATTGGCAACGGCGGCGCTGATCTGGGTGTCCGCGGATACGTTACAGCTTATGACGCAACGACCGGCGAACAACGATGGCGCTTCTATACCGTTCCGGGAAACCCGGAAGAGGGTTTTGCCAGCGAAGCCGAAGCGGAGGCAGCAAAAACATGGAGCGGCGAATGGTGGACGATGGGTGGCGGTGGCACCGTCTGGGACTCGATGGCCTATGACCCCGAACTCGACCTGCTGTATATCGGTGTCGGCAACGGATCTCCCTGGAATCACCAGATCCGCAGTCCCGAAGGAGGTGACAATCTGTATCTATCCTCGATCGTCGCCCTCAGACCGGCAACCGGCGAATATGTATGGCACTACCAGACGACACCGGGAGAATCCTGGGATTTTACGGCAACTCAGCACATGATCCTCGCTGACCTCCTGATTGAGGGTAAAACTCGCAAGGTCTTGATGCAGGCACCGAAGAATGGATTTTATTTTGTTATCGATCGTGAGAATGGCAATCTGATCAGTGCCGAACCCTACGTTCTCGTCAACTGGGCGAGCAGCATTGACAAGGAAACAGGTCGACCGATCGAAACCGAAAACGCCCGCTACACAGATGGCCCGTTTCTCATGATGCCCTCAGGTCTGGGTGGGCATAACTGGCACCCGATGGCTTACAGTCCGGCAAGTAATCTCGTCTATTTGCCCGCGCAGGATGTGCCCTGGGTTCACCTGCATGATCCAGACTTCAAGTTTGTGCCGGGAGTATGGAATACGGGCACCGTTATGGAGGCCGGCGCCGCTCCGGATGACCCGGAACAATTTGCCGCACTGATGAACTCGGTGCGCGGTCAGTTGATCGCCTGGGATCCCGTCGAACAACGCGAAGTCTGGCGGTATCAACACGCAGGTCCATGGAATGGCGGTGTCCTTGCGACTGCAGGCAACCTGGTCTTTCAAGGTAGTCTGATTGCCGAATTCGCCGCGTACGACGCTCTGTCCGGAGAGCGTCTCTGGCAATTCGATGCACAAACAGGCATCGCCGCCGCACCCATCAGCTATGGTGTGAATGGTACTCAACATGTGGCCGTTGCAGCCGGTTGGGGCACAATCTTTTCCTTGCTGGGCGGCGAGGCGACCGCATCGTTGGGCATGAAAAATATAAGCCGCATTCTCGCCTTCCGTCTTGGGGGTGACGAATCCCTGCCCGCCAGAGAGCCCGTTGCCGCCATGGAAGTGCCGATACCCCCCGAAAACATTGCGGATGCACGAACTGTCGCAGCCGGAAAGGGCGTTTTCTATAAACGATGTTTTATGTGCCATGGCGATGGCGCTGCGAGCGGTGGAATTACGCCAGACCTGCGATACGCGTCCACGGAGACACATATGATTTGGGACGCCATCGTTCTTGGAGGTTCATTGCAGGACAACGGCATGCCCGGTTTCGCGGGTATCCTGTCGCAAGACGAAGTCGATGCCGCGCACTTCTATGTGATCGATCGTGCCTGGCGCGTATATGACCGTCAGGAGGCACAACGAAACTAACCGCGGTCGCGTCTCAGGTGACGCTCCTACATTTGTTCAAATGGCACGCCTGTAGGAGCGTCACCTGAGGCGCAACCGAAGACCAAAATAAACCGCGAGACAGACATGGCAACAATCCGAAAACGTGTTTTTGAATGTCTGGTCATTGCATTGACAGGCATTGCCATCAGCAGCAGCTCATACGCTCAAGAAAGCGCCACGCCTGCAACTCGCGCTGCCAATCAAGCACTGGCCAAGAAACTGGCGTGGCAAGACCGGCAGGATTTCGAGTTTGCGCAGCGGGGCTTCATCGGCAAGGCCGACAGTAC
>JADFNG010000010.1 GCA_022563505.1 Pseudomonadota bacterium
GTATTCACCGCGTTCCACAATATCGCCCGGTTTGACGCGGATCGTGTTCCAGTTAAGGTGCGCGTAGACGCCGTAGGTACCGTCTTCGTGCAGAATGCGAATCAAATTCGCTGCGGCTCCGTCTTGCGCCGCATCAAGGCCACCGCGAAAATTGGTGCTTGCTACCTCGAATACCGTGCCGCCGCGCGCCGCATAGATATGCGTCCCCACCGGCATGACGATATCAAGCGCATAGTGCGCGTCAGCCGTCATGTGCGTGGTTGCATAGGGAAACACTTGCGATATCACGTGACTGTTGGCAACTGCAAAAGGTGCACGGTAGGGCTGATCGGGTTGATGCCGGCTTTCCGGATCGCCTGGCAAGTACCGGTAGTGATATGCAATAAGCGGTGAGGTCGCATATTCGAGCGCATCAAACGTGAGTAGCAGCGTCTCGCTCTGTGGCTGCAGAACAAAATGCAGAGATTGTTCCGGCGGTGGCAGTGTGACGTTGCGCAATTCGTCCAGGGTGAGATCGACCTCGACGGGCGCATAAAAGTCATTTTGGGCAAAGAGCCGAATCTCGCGACCGACAAGACGATGAAAAACCGTCACTGTCGGCTGTACCTGAACAGCATTTAATGCACGGATTTCAACCGTCCGTCGATCCTGCGGCGGTCGGTCAGCGTACATCCACTCACCGTCGGTACCCCGATACTTGTATAACTCCTGAGCCTCGGCATTGCCGTTGAATATCAGCAACATGAGCGCAAACGAACTGCAAACTGCCACGGCTGCTGCGCGCATCATTTTCTCAACCTATCGCAGATCGCTTCCAGCCATCGTCCGAGCGCCGGATTTCATAGGCCGGCCAGTACTGATTGTCCAGTTTCAGCGTAATCACCTCAATTGCGCCGTTCCAGGTGACTGTTTTCAGCCGCACTGAAGCCTGGTCCTTTTTACCGGCAACCACTTCGACAAACGTTTTCAGATCCGGCGTTGCCACGTCGTCGACTGCAACAATTCGGCGGCCGGCCCAAAGACCATAGCGTGTCGCAGGAGACCCATAGTTAAAAAAGGCGACATAGACGCCCATCGGCTCGATGCCACGCTGCGCGGCCATGGCGCGATGCGGGTCTTGCAGCAAAGCACCCGCCCACAGTACGGCGTGTCTGATCCCGTCGCCATTGAGTGCCACGGTTTCAATCTCGATTTGCTCCGCCTTGCCATCACGCCACACTGTGACGTTCACGACCGGTTGCTGCACCGCACGCTCCAGTTCGCGAAACGTGGTCACGACCTGGCCATCGATCGCAAGAATCATGTCTCCGTTACGCAGCTTCTCCATAGCCTGCGATCCAGCAACAATTCGGTTGATGGTCAGCGCGCGGCGCCCCGCGGGGTTGTGCGCTTCCAGGCGATCCGCCCAGGACTCATCCAGACCGAGTTTGCGGGCCGCAAACAGCGGTGAGTAATTCATTTCGGTCTCAAGCGAGTAAAGCGGCTTACCCGAGCGGACGATGTCGAGCAACTCGGCGACGAGTTCACTGCCAATGCCCCGATTGAATTGCCCCGAATCGCCTCCTGCCTGGAAGGAGAAACTCGACCAGATCGCCGTGACCCGGCCACGACTGTCGATGAATACGCCATCGACGTCGCGCGGTGCATTGACGAGACCAATGCCCTCAAGATTGGAATCACGAAATCTCAGCGTGCGCGACAATGGCAGGACCATCGGGTCGACCGAAGATACTGTCGTTTTCTGGTGCACCAGACGATGGTCGCTCTTCAGACCGACCACCCAGACACTGTCACCGGGTAACAACTCAGCGGTGTTCAACTGGGCCGATTTTACCGGTGTATCGCCGATGGATGCAGGATCGTAGGAAACCACCGCAAGATTGTGCAGCGGATGGATGTATTCCACCTGGCCACGCACCTCCAGCGATCCGGCGAAGGTAATACGCACATCACCCATTGCAACAGGGACCGTGTTGCGATCAACCACCACCAGGCCGCGATCTTTGTCTACGATCAGCCCGGTACCGTAGTAGTGCTTCTCAGCAACACCGGACACGGTATACGGCAGATCGAAATTCACCATCACCAGGGAGGGCGCAATGACGTCAATGCGCCGCTCACCATAGTGATTGAAGCGCGTGCTACCGGACTCCAGATCGGGTTCGGCGGGACCATCATCAAGCGCGCGGCAAGGCCAGATACCGGACGCATCATCACGCTTGCAGTTTCCCGAAGGGAACCAGGTTCGACCCATCTGGATCGACCTCACGATACTGTTGCGGGGATCGTCGATCGTATGGTATCGAATCGTCGTGCGATCTCCATCCGCAAGCGTCGCAAGAATACGTTCCATATCGTCGATTGTATCGACCACCTCACCACCCACTTCCGAGATCACCGCGCCGCGAGGAATGGCTGCATTCGACAACACATAGCCTGGATTGGCGACGTACACTCCATTGACCGGACGGTTGTAGTGTCGTGCCTGCTGATAGGACAGATTGTTGACAATGGCATCGCCGAACTGAAGAAACTGATCCGGTGTAACGCTGTGTAAATCGGTCACCACGAGTTCTTCGTGAATGGTGCGTCCGCCGCGCTCAAGTTCGATCGATATCGTCGCGCCAACATTTTCGTCAATGATTTCAGCAAGCGGCACGAATTCCGTTATCAAGACATCGTTGAGCCGGACCAGTATGTCGCCCGGTGCCAGTTTGCCATCAGCAGGAGACTCAGGGATGACCATTTGTACCGTCAGCATGCCGGTCTGGCCGGGATGCGCGGCGCGCACCACTGCTTCGGTCTCGTCAGACAGCCCCAAACGCTTGAGTTCATCATAGGGTTGTCGCACGAATTCTGTCTGCAGGGTGCCACGCGCGACGGGCTGATCCGCCTGCAGCAGCTTCAGAACACGATCAATGCGATCCAAAGGCAGGAAAAAGCTGCTGGCGGACGAACTGTTCGCGCCGGCATTCAACGCGACAACCTCTCCTTCGATGTTGAGCACCGGCGACCCTGACGAACCGCCCGACGTTCCGGACGCGGCCTGGTAATAAAAGGTGTTGAAGTCGTTATACTTGCCGCGACCGTAATCCGGTGCTTTGCGGTCCAATCGTGCGATGGTGCCGGCCAGAATCGATAATTTTTCACCGGCGTCGTTACCGACCACACGAATTTCGTGGCCAATTCCTGCCGCACCCGGCACGAGCGGCAGTTCGGCCGGCTCAATGTACCGCAATTCGCTCGGGTCATACCTGAAAAAGCCGAAATCGTGTACCGGATCCCGATACACCGGCGTCAGGCGTACTTCCTCGTTATTCAGGAAAATCGCCTCCGCCACCACCGGCCCGGAAGTGACGACATGCCGATTCGTCAGGATCAGGCCTTTCTTCGCATCGACAACGAAACCGGTCGCTTGCGATGACGAATTCCACTCAGTATCAAACGCCCGCGTACTGTCGACTCGAATGCTGACAATACCGGAAGATATTCTCTCGAGTGTACCCACCCACTCCGCTTTTTCAGCCTGCGAGGGGGATGACAGGAATACCAACGCCAGAATGGCGGGGAAAATTTTGTTTTGCATAATCACCTTTAGTAGCCGGCAGTTCGAATTGAATCGCCTTTACTGAAAAGACCCAATTTCCGGCGACTGGTTCCAGACAAAGAGAATTGTTCCACTCAGCGCGATTATGCGCCAATTACTGCTGGCACTTCCGGCGCCAGGTCCACAAATCGACTATTCGGCCGGGACTTTATAGGCCAGATCCAGGTTTCTGGCGGCTTTAACGTCATCGAGACGTCGCACGGGCAAAGAAAACGGTGCCTCTTTGTGACGACTCTCGCCACTCCTTGCGGACTCGATAATAGCAATCATCGCATCGCAGAATCGATCCAGAATGTCCTGTGTCTCCGTTTCAGTGGGCTCGATCAGCAGGCACTCGGGAACCAGCAGCGGGAAATAGGTCGTGGGTGCGTGATAGCCGTAATCGAGCAACGCCTTCGCAACATCCATCGCCGTAAGATCCAGCGTCTTTGCTTCCTTTTTGAGCGTGACGATGAATTCGTGGGTCGCGCGGCGTTCTGGGTACGCCAGCTCAAAGCCCGCAGCGCGCAAACGAGCCTGGATGTAATTGGCATTCAGCGTCGCAAATTCGGCAATACGACGCATGCCCTCTTTGCCCACCATGCGCATGTATACGTAGGCGCGCAGCAACACACCGGAATTACCCATGAAAGCGGACAGCTGACCGATGGTCTGTGGCAGGTCTTTCTCCGTCAGCCAGTCATACCAGGCATCGTCGCCTTCACCGGTCTTGCCCACAATGGGCACCGGCATGAATGGCAGGAGGCGCTCGCCCACACCGATCGCCCCGGAACCGGGCCCACCACCACCGTGGGGGGTTGAAAAGGTCTTGTGCAAATTCATGTGAATAACATCGAAGCCCATGTCACCGGGCCGTACCTTGCCGAGAATGGCATTCAGGTTCGCACCGTCGTAATACAGAAGCCCGCCGGCAGCATGGACAATTTCGGCAACCTCCATGATACGGCGTTCGAATACGCCCAGCGTGGACGGGTTTGTCAGCATGATCCCCGCCGTATTCGGGCCGACAATCGCTTGCAATGCATCAACATCAATGTCCCCGTCTGCAGCGGTCGGTAATTCACGCACGGTGCAGCCGCACATCACTGCAGTAGCCGGATTCGTGCCGTGTGCCGCATCCGGCACAATGATCTCGGTACGCTCATGATCGCCGCGAGCGGTGTGGTACGCACGAATCATCGCGACGCCCGCGAACTCGCCTTGCGCCCCGGCCATCGGCGTCAAGGACACACCCATCATGCCGGTGACCGCCTTCAGCATTTCCTGCAGGTCGTACATGCAGGAGAGAAAACCCTGGCCGTGACTCACAGGGCCGAGCGGGTGCCGGCCGGCGAAACCCGGCAACATTGCGACTGCATTGCAGGCACGCGGATTGTACTTCATCGTGCAGGAACCAAGCGGGTAGAACTGGGTATCGATCGAAAAATTTTGCTGCGACAGACGCGTGTAATGTCGCACAACCTGCATTTCGGATACCTCCGGCATAAGCGGCACATCGTCGCGCAGAAACTCACTCGGAATGGATGTATCCACTGTTTCCCGGGGTGCCTGCGCAAACGCGCGCCGGCCACTGCGAGATTTTTCAAATATCAAAGGCTCAGTCATTCTATTGATCTTCCAGCAAGTCGAGATCGACCGTTATTCCCAGCGACCGATAGGCCGCTTCGTAGTCAGGTTCATCGGAAATATCGGCAATTTGTTCGCGGTGCACGACGGTATTGTTTTCATCGAGTACGATAACGGCGCGTGAGAACATGCCGGCAAGTGGACCCTCAATAATCTGTACACCGTAATTTTGTCCAAAACCCTGGTGCCGAATCGCCGACAGCCCAACCACTTGTGTCAGCGAATGCTGCTCCAGAAACCGCGCATGCGCGAACGGCAGGTCATAGGAAATCATCAGCACCGCGACATCTTCGTGAAGGCTCGCGAGCTGGTCAAACACTACGACAGATCTTGCGCACACCGGTGTGTCGATACTGGGAAAAATGTTCAGTATTTTTCGCAATCCAAGCCAGTTTGACAACGAGACATCATGGAGACTCGTATTGACCAGCAACACGTCCGGCGCCCGACTGCCAATCGCCGGCAACTCGCCATGGGTATCGTAGACGGCACCTTCATATTTAATGCTGTGCATGCACTTTTCCCCGGATTAATTGCGTGTTCAAGTGCTGTTCCTAGTCCTGCGATGCCAGAATTTGGCGTAATGCATCGGCATAGGTCTCGATATCAGCGTCCGTTTTGGTTTCGGTCGCACAAACGAGCAACGCATTGGCCAGTTCAGGATAATGCGCGGACAGGTCGTACCCGCCAAGAATATTCTGCGCGGAAAGTTGCTGCAGAACCGGCCCTACCGGCTTGCTCAATCGTATCGCTGCCTCATGAAAATACGCTCCGCTGAACAGTGCGTCCACACCGTCGATCGAGGTCAATGCGCTGACCAGCGATACCGTCTTTGCGTGCGAAGCCTGCGCAACACGCGCAAGGCCCTTGGCGCCAAGCAAGGACATGTAGATGGTCGCCGCGGTCACCATCAGTCCCTGGTTGGTGCAAATATTCGAGGTCGCTTTCGAACGTCGAATATGTTGCTCACGCGCCTGCAGCGTCAGGGTATAACCCATCTTTCCGTCAAGATCCGTCGTACGACCTACAATGCGGCCAGGCATCTGGCGCACGAATTTTTGTTTGCACGACAGAAAACCAAAATACGGTCCGCCCGATGACAGTGGCACGCCGAGCGGTTGGCCTTCGCCGCAAGCAATATCGGCTCCAGCGTCGCCCCATTGACGCGGAGATTTGAGCACCGCGAGTGAGGTCGGGTTGACGATTGCGATCACCAATGCGCCCTGCTCGTGCGCCCAGTTGGTGATTGCATCCATTTGCTCGAGCGTGCCAAAGAACGATGGCTGCTGAATAACAACCGCGACAGGCGCTTCACCCGCATCGCCCAGTGCAGCGAGTTCGGTCGTTCCGTTTTCGATCGACAGCGGCAAACGATCAAAAACCAGCCCCTGTGCCCCCGCAATGGCTGCCGCAACTTTTTGGTAGGTTGCATTAACGCCCGACGCCAGCAAAATGCGCTTCGACTTTGATTTGCGATTGGCGCGCACCGCCATCAATGATGCCTCGGCAAGCGCCGATGCACCGTCGTACAAGGAGGCATTACTCGCGTCCAGGCCGGTCAAACTGGTGATCATGGTCTGGTATTCGTAGATGACTTGCAGTGTTCCCTGGCTTGCCTCAGCCTGGTAAGGCGTATACGAGCTGTAGAACTCACCGCGGGTTGCGATGTCCCAGACCGCCGTCGGAATGTGATGCTCATAAGCACCGGCGCCGATAAAACACAGCGGCGCACCGTCCTTCTCCGCGCGTGCGCGCATGAGTCGCATAACTTCCATTTCGCTTAGCGCATCAGGGACGCCGACCAGTTCGTCGATCAGCAGCTCGCCGGGTATCTCGTCGAACAAGTCACTGATGCTGTCGGCACCAATGGTCTTCAGCATGTCGCGGACATCATCGTCCGTGTGGGGAATAAAAGGCATGATCGGTTTTATCTTCTTTGGTTGTTGCTCGAAACGCGGGTGGCCTACTCATCAAGAGCGTCAAGAAATTCCTGGTATTCGTTCGGCGTCATCGTGTCGGCCGCCACTTCGCTGGCTCGAATGCGGACTATCCAGCCATCGCCGTAGGGATCGGAGTTGATATTTTCCGGGGTGTCCGCGAGTTCTTCATTGACCGAGATCACTTCCCCTGAAACCGGAGAATAGACATCCGAGGCTGCTTTGACGGATTCCACAACGGCCATGTCGCCGCCGCTGGAAACCTCCTGCCCAACCTCAGGCAACTCCACATAAACGAGGTCACCCAGCGCTTCTTGCGCATGATTTGTAATACCGACGGTGACGGTGCCGTCTTCTTCCTGGCGCAACCATTCATGTTCGCTGGTATAAATCAGGTCACCTGGCAACTCATTCATCTTGCTTCTCCCCTAAATCGTGGTCGTCTTCCGGCTCAAATATCAATGGTCGCAACACCCTTGCGTACGAAAGGTGGTTTTACGACACGTACATCAATTAATTTTCCGCGTATCTCAACCTGAGCGCGGTCATAGTCTCCGGCGGGAAGGCGCGCCAGGGCAATCGAGCGCTGCAGCGTCGGTGAGAACCCGCCGCTTGTAATTTCGCCCTCGCCCACACCATCGATAACAATGCGCAAGTGATTGCGCAGCACGCCGCGCCCTTCGAGCAACAAGCCGCAAAAGCGACGACGCTCTTTGCGCGCACGCATTTCGGTCAGCGCCGCACGGCCAATAAAATCACGCTCATCCGGTTGCCAGGCAATGGTCCAGCCGAGACCGGATTCCAGCGGCGATGTGGTCTCGTCCATGTCGGTGCCATAGAGGTTCATGCCGGCCTCAAGACGCAAAGTATCCCGGGCGCCTAACCCACAAGGGCGAATACCTGAATTTACGAATTGCTTCCAATACGAGTCGCCCTGACCGGCTGGCAAGATCAATTCCCAGCCATCTTCCCCTGTATAACCCGTTCGCGCTATGAAGAGCTCATCGGCTTCCAGTGCCATAAATGGTTTCAATGCCAGCGCTGCTTGTCGCCACTTTTGCGGAATCACCGTGGCAGCCAGCTGCCGTGCCGCCGGTCCCTGCACCGCAATCATGGCGGTCTCCGGCCTTTCCGTGACTGACACGTCGAAATCCCCGGCCTGTTTATTCATCCACGCCAGGTCTTTATCCCGGGTCGCCGCATTGACCACCACGCGATAGTGAGTCCGGTCGAAAAAATAGACGATCAGATCGTCCACGACACCACCGTCGGGCGTCAGCATGCAGCTGTACAGGGCTTTCCCGGACACGGTCAGCCTGGCAACATCATTCGCCAGCAGATAGCGCAGATACTCGCTAGCCTGCTCGCCGTCGACATCGACAACCGTCATGTGTGAGACATCGAACGCGCCCGCGTGCCGCCGTACCGCGTGATGCTCTTCGAGCTGCGAGCCGTAATGGAGCGGCATGTCCCAGCCACCAAAATCAACAATGCGCGCGCCGGCCTTTGCGTGCGCTGCGTACAACGGTGTTCGCTTTCCCACGGTGACTGCTCCTGGCGGTCGCGGCAGACCGCGCTGTTCCTGCGTGCACAAAAAAAGGGTGACCCGGACCGTCTTCACAGAAAACATTCCGGATCGCCCCTCTGTCCACGTACCTGAGAGATCAGACGATCCGCCAATGTGATGGATCGCATACCCCTTCGGTGGGCCATTTTGGCCTCTCTCCAGAGCTAATCAGAGTGCACAGTCCTTTTGCCTGAGCGTTTCCGAGCGAGTTGCGCCTTCGGCGCCCCCTCATGATTCGAGAGAGTCTCTTCTGTGCAGCCTGTCGATTAGTGGCGGCAATAATAGCCAACTGGCGGGCATATTGCACCACCTAAAGAATCGCGGTGGTTGCCAGTTGCCGCCAGCGCGGCAACAATGTGGGCTGCTCATGCGGAGACCATCATGTTCATGCGATTATTTCTGGCAATACTCCCCCTGTTTTTTTGTGGCTCGATGGCGTATGCGGCACCTGAGGACGATTTCGCCACACTGCTGGACGAAGCCTGGGAATGGCGACTGGCCGAATATCCCGTATTTGCATCGCGACTTGGCGATCGCCGCTACAACGATCGCTGGACCGACCTGAGCCTCGACGCTTTCGAACAACGCCATGCATCGCGCCGGGATTTTCTGCATCGCCTGCGCAGCATTGATCCAGCGATGCTCTCCGCGAGTGACCAGTTGAATTACGATCTTTTTGCCCGTCAGTTGCAAAACGATATCGACGCACATCAATTTAGCGCTTACCTGATGCCGATCAGCCAGCGCGGCGGCGTGCAGTCGCTGGAATCGACCGCAGAAGGTCTCACGCTGCAGACCGTGCAGGACTACGAAGAGTGGCTGGCCCGCATTGCATCGATCGAAGAGGTGATCGAGCAAACCATGCAATTGCAGGAAGCAGGGCGCAAGAGTGGCTACATGCCGCCTAAAGTCCTGATGCAGCGCCTGCCGGCACAGATTGACGCACAACTGGTGGAAAACGGCGCAGACAGCCCTCTCTACAAAGCATTCGCCCAGATGCCGGCGACGATCTCTGCCGAGGACCAGGAACGGCTCCGAAGAAAGGCAATAACCATCATCGAAGATTCGGTCGTGCCCGCTTACCGGCGATTCAGCCGCTATATGAACACGACATACCTGCCGGCAAGCCGGGACAGCATCGGCGCGTCATCGCTGCCCAATGGCGAAGCATTTTACGAGTATCGGGTGCGGCGTTTCACCACCACGCAAATGACCCCGGATGAAATCCACCGACTGGGGCTCAGCGAAGTCGCACGCATCCGTGCCCAAATGCAGCTCATCATCGACGAGCTTGAGTACGCTGGCAGCTTCCGGGATTTCTTGCAGTTCCTGCGCACCGACCCGCAGTTCTACTTCGAGACAGCGGAGGAACTGTTCGATGCGTACCTGGCCATCTGCAAGCGCATCGATCCGCAACTCGTCAGACTCTTCGGAAAACTGCCCCGTATGCCTTATGGACTGCGAGCCATTGCCGACAATATTGCGCCCGACACGACCACGGCCTATTACAGTCGTCCCGCCGGTGACGGCAGCCGGGCCGGCTACTATTACGTCAATCTGTACCGGCCCGAAGTCCGACCGAAATATGAAATGGAAGTCCTCTCCGTCCATGAAGCGGTGCCCGGCCATCATTTACAGATTGCGCTGCAAATGGAAATGGACGAGATGCCCGAGTTTCGCCGCTACGCCGGTTTCACGGCATTCACTGAGGGCTGGGGCTTATACAGTGAGAGTCTCGGCGCTGACCTCGGACTCTACAAAGACGCCTACTCCCGCTTTGGCGCACTGACCTACGAAATGTGGCGAGCCGTGCGACTGGTGGTCGACACCGGCATGCATTACAAAGGCTGGACACGCCAGCAGGCAATCGATTTCTTCAAGGACAATGCGGCAAAAACCGAGTTGGACATCATCAACGAAATCGACCGCTACATTGGCTGGCCAGGCCAGGCGCTCGCGTACAAGATTGGCCAGCTGAAAATTTCGGAGCTGCGCAGCAAAGCCGAACAGACGCTCCGCGATGACTTCGACATACGCGAATTTCACGACGCCCTGCTGGGCGGCGGTGCGCTGCCGCTCGAAATCCTGGAAACACGCATGAATCGCTGGCTCGCGGACCAGCTGCGCGCCCGTTAGTGCATGTAGTCGTATTCCGGCGGTATGTCGGGATACGCATTCACGAAGCCATCTCGATTCGGCATGCTGACGTCCGGCAGCGAATTCCTGTCGAGTACCTTGTCGGCGGAAATAATGTCATTCTTGTGCAGGACAAAAGCCGTGATTGCGTAGTACTCTTCGTTGGTCAACGACATCGGCGCCGTGTACGGCATTGAACGACGAATGTAGTTGAAAACGGTCGTCGCATAAGGCCAGTAGCTGCCAACCGTCTTATCCGGGCTATCGCTGTCCAGGGTGCCCCTGCCGCCGACGAGTTTGTCGGCAAGCGTACCTTCGCCATCCGCCCCATGACAGACGGTGCAATACATCTCATAGACAGCTTTGCCCTCATCTGCCGTACCGGAACCGTCGGGCAGGTTTTCGCCGTCCGGGAATATGGATAGATAGACGCGTTCGATATCTTCCTCCGTGGCTGGCGTGCCGAAGCCGTTGTCGGCACCGGCCGTTGTCATGCCAATGCCGGCCAACAGGAAGACGCAGAACCGCAACAACTTAGGCGTAGACATGTGCAATCCCCCCGTCCTCGCCCACTCCCCAGCTGTGTATGCCATTGAAGTGATAGTTGCCATGAGTTCCTCTCGCGGCAATCAGATCGGCGCGCGAGGGTTGTATGCGTCCAGCCTCGTCATAGGCTCTGCTTTGCAACACGGCAGGTCCCCCGTCCCATTGCCAGGGAATGCGGAAGCGCGTCAGCATGATGGGCAACACCGGCCCCTGTAATGCCGCGTCGGCCCAGGTGACTCCGCCGTCTGCAGATACCTCGACCCTTGTGATACGTCCGTTTCCCGACCAGGCGATGCCGGTCACTTCATAGACGCCCTTTTTGGGCAACACCGTCGAATTCGACGGACGCGTAATCACCGATTTGACGTCCATGCCGAGCGAGAACTGCAGCGCCTTTCCATCCGGCATTAAATCCGTGTAGGTCCGCGTCTCAAAGCGCGTCATTGCAGGTCTGTCAGTAACACGAATGGAACGTACCCACTTGATGCTGGTGTTACCTTCGAAGCCCGGGTTAAACAGGCGCATTGGATACCCTTGGCCCGGCCGCAGTCTTTCACCGTTTTGGTACAGC
Source organism: Pseudomonadota bacterium (assembly GCA_022563505.1). Taxonomy (GTDB): domain Bacteria; phylum Pseudomonadota; class Gammaproteobacteria; order Steroidobacterales; family Woeseiaceae; genus JAADHU01. The sequence continues at coordinate 11,991 of JADFNG010000010.1, forward strand.
GCGATCATCGCATCGCCCATCGCTTTGTCCATCGGCACACTGCGGCTGACCGAGCCCGAATCGGCTCCCTCGGCGATGATCCATTTAGCCCCGGGCTGCAAACCGGCCTCGTCCAGAAGCGTCGCCAGCGGCACGCCGGTCCACTCGCTACCGGATAGCAACCCATGTGTGATATCCAGATTAGCGGGTGTCGGCTTGTCCGCCCACAAACGGCCACTGTTGCCGGAACACTCGAGAAAATAGTTGTGCGTCTCAGTGGGATAATTCGCGAGTGCAGCGACATTGAATTTAATCGGTTGCCGAACCATGCCGTGAATGATGAGTTCATGCTGATCCGGATCGATATCCGGAATACCGTGGTGGTTTACTTCAAAATGCAAGCCGTTGGGCGTCAGCGTGCCGTGCAGCTGGTGATGCGGTGTAAATGCGACGATCGAACGCCCGGTTGCCGTCTGGCCCGCCGGCGGTACCGTCCATCTCCTGGTTCGCGCCATCTCGTAGTGCGACGGCGTTCCATAATCCTCAGTCGTGGCGCCCGGCGCCAGCATCCACTCCGGCTGCCCCTTGCTGACCGGGTCGGCCAGAGATACGCCGGCCGTTGCGGTTCCCACGGCTCCAAGCGCCAGCGTTCTCATGAACAAACGCCGATCGAGCAAGCCGTTACCCGCGACACGCGGCAAGTCTTGTGCATCATTCGCCATTGCCATTTTCTCCCAGGACAATCATCGAGCTCTCGTGACAAAATCTAAAATCGTTGATCCGTTCGTTCGATGTACATGTCCATTTCACCGTCTTCATACATCGTCAGGTAAAAGGAATCCGGATCACACGTATATGGAAATATCTCCGTATCTGCTTTGCGTACCCAGCGCCGCCGCCTGACCGGCGGTCTTGCATAATTATCAGGATCGAACACCGTGAGGACCGCAGACAATGTGTTTCCGTCTTCACTCAGGGAATAGCGCTCTTCAATGCGAGCGTTCTCTGAAATAAGTTCGCCGCGAAAATCACGCACTGTCTTGTCGAGCAACGTCGTGTCGATAATCAGCGTACTGCCTTCCCAACGACCGTTCGAGTGCCCCATGCGCGACGGTGGCATGAACTTGTTCGCTTGCCGCCCATCCAGCCAGATTCGACGCACCTTGGATGAGTACTCATAGATCATCGTGAGGCGATTTTCCGAGCCGATGATTTCGAAGGGGAAAGAATAGGTGGCAATCGCAGGCAAACCAATCGACGTGCAGCGCACGTCCGGTTGGTCATAGTAAGGCAGGTAATTTTCCAGCCATTCCTTGCCCGCGGGCGTCAGTGCCATGGTGTACTTGCGAAAGTCCAGTTCCTGAGTCGCCGTCCACATTCCCGTGATGTCGACGGGTTTCGGCGTCGTATCGACGGCTGCCACCACCACCTCACGTTCTGCGTGCCAGGGTCCGGGAGCTTCTTTTTGTGCCGCGCTGCCGACTTGCTGGTAAGTGCCGCTCATGGCGTCATTTTCCAGCAAACCGACGAGTTTGCGATCGAACACGAAGCCGCGGACGTCCCGACTGTCGGCGATCACCACGATGTGATTGCCGTCAATCTCTACTTGTGCCGGCCCGCCTTCCAGGTATGCCGTCCAGCCGTCCTCGCTGCGTTCCAGTTCGAGCAAGCCGACCAGCGTGCGCTTTTGATCCTGCAGCGACACCATCCAGCGACCCGCGAAATCTGCTTCGGCGGCCATATTCGAGACAGGCAACGCGAATAAACACGTCAGGCACAGCTTGCAAACCGTTTTGGCAATCATGGCAGCTTACTCCGGCACACGATCAACGAAAACGGTGCCATCTTCCAGTGTCACCGTCATGATCGATAGCATTTTTCGCCCGTCACGACCGAGAAAACCGTATATTTCCACGACGTCGCCAACCTTGATCGACGTTTTCGTCCAGCCTTTCCTGGCCAGCCACACGACGGGGGATCCGCGTGCATCCCAGATTTCCTCATCACCCTCAGCATTCGTCACCGCAAAAAGATAACGTACGTGCGGGTTGCGAAACCAGACTTGCGTGACCGTGCCGGTGAGCGTTGCCGTCTTTTCGGCGGTAAATTCAGCGGTGAAGGAGTGATGGCTTAAGGCCGGACGCGTCAGAAAAATGCAGAACGTCATTGCCAGCAGCAGAGGCGCAGCAAAACGGGCGCGATCAATATAACCTGCCTGTCGCATGTTGGTCTGTACGCTCCCCGCATATCCCAATGCATTTATCTTACACCAGACGCGCTCCGATAATTGGCTGACAGTGGAACAATTCTCGTCGTGCGCTCGCCACGCGAAACAAGGCTCAGGCGCAACTCGTTGCTGCCGCAAATTCGCTACGCGCGAATTTTGCCCTGGCTTCCGGGGATGCGGCGGCGTCATACAATTCATCGACTCGCGAGATCCGCCCGGCCAATCCTGTGCGATTTGCAATTTGAATATTAAGCCCCGGCCTGGCGTTCATCTCCAGAATGAGCGGCCCGTGATGTCGGTCAATGACAATATCCACGCCGAGATAACCCAGCCCGGTGACTTCAAGACCGCGCGCTGCCGACTGCAAGATAAAATTCCAGCCAGGAATTTGCAGACCGGCAATCAGAGCTCCGGTATCCGGATGTTCGTCGACGATTGCATTGTCCAGCACACCGTTCAGCGTGCAACCGCTGCACATATCAATACCGGCACCCACCGCGCCCTTGTGCAAATTTGCCTTGCCATTTGACATGCGCGTCGGCAGGCGAACCATTGCCATGATTGGATAGCCGCGATAAACAATGACACGGATGTCCGGTACGCCCTGGTAGCTTACGTTGGCGAAAACCGGGTCAAATTCAACGCAGTATTCGATGAGCGCGATATCCGGATTACCGCTCAGGCTGTATTGGCCACCAACGACGTTGCTCGTGTGATGTTGCAATTCGGACTCCGTGATCAACAGGCCGCTGGCCATGCGATAACAGTCACGTTTACGCGCACTGCGGCCGGTCACAACGATAATGCCGTCACCGCCCGAACCGTGTGCGGGCTTGATCACGAAACTGTCTCGCTCGCCAATTACTTTGCCCAGGTTGCGAACCTCAGACTGGTGTCCGATAAGGCCATACAGCTCCGGCACGGCCATACCGGCCGCAAGGGCGAGTTCTTTTGTGATCACTTTGTTATCGACGCGCGGATACAAACGGCGCGGATTGTGTTTCATGATCAAGCGCGCATTACGCTCATTGACGCCCAGCACGCCGTGCTTTCTTAGATTTCTGGCCGTACTGAACATCATTCGCCCGACAACGCCTTGAAACGAACAAGCTCGCTCAGGCGATAGCCGGTGTAACGACCGAGCAATATCACGATCGCAAGCACCACAAGAAGCAGTTCGGGGAACGAGGTGATGATGTGCTCGAGCCAGTTCATGCCCATAGCCAGGTAAGCAACTGCCGCCACCAGCAAACTGCCGGTGCCGCCGCGAATCGCATCTGCCGGCCCGCGCTCTTCCCATACGACCGACATTCGCTCAATGGTCATCGCGATGATGACCATGGGGAACAGCGCCACGGACAGTCCGGTTTCCATGCCCATTTTGTGAGATGCGATGCTGATTACCAGCATCAGCAACACCACAACAATCAGTACCGCACTCAGCCTCGGTACAAGCAACAGTCGAAGTCGCTCAAGCAGAAAACGGATACTGAGGCCCAGTGCAACCAGCAGGGTAAAGAGCACGATACCCCAGAAAAGCCGGGTCTCGCGGAACGCTAATGCAATAAGCACCGGCATGAAGGTTCCGAATGCATCTATTCCCACGAGGTTGCGCATCAATACCATGATCAGCGCACCAATCGGTATCATCAGCAAAATGCTGTACACAGCCTGGGTCTGAATCGGCAAACTGGACAGTGAAAAATTAACGAGTACTGACTGACGAACCCGGGCCCGTTTCTCCGCAACAGCCATCGAATCGATGAAATTCTTTTGCACTGCAAACCTGACTTCGACATTCGTGCCACCATCCACTTGCACAAGCGAGTCATCGCCGCGGCACCAGATCAGAAAATGATCCGGAAGGTTCTCGATACCGTTGCGCGGGTTGAAAAACCGCCAGCGCACACCGTCGTGAATTTCCAGCCAGGGGATCAGGTTCGCTCGCCGTGTCCGGTCCTGCAGTTCCATGCCACGGATAATGCGTGCAGGAATTCTTGCCGCGGCCAGCACCGTCGTCATGATCTTCACAAACTCAAGCGGTGTATCGACCTCGGCAAGCAACAAGTTGACACTGGATCCGGGTGATGGGCTATTGACGACCCGCAGCAATTCTGCAGTGAATGACGCCGCATCGGCCGAATGCCCGCGAACCTCGCTGACAATGACATCAACGGCCGTTCTTAACGGCTCATCGATGACGGGAGGTAATGGAAATGGCGGCGTCGTATCCGACAAATCCGCATCGCGATCCTCGTAGACCACAATTCGATAGTAAAGCGTTTGTTGCCCGGCGGTCCGGCGCACAGTCCACTGCGCCTGCCGCCCGCCACTGACATTGTTGACGCTAAAGCCGTAGTTTCTGGAGACAGAATATTCTTCAGAGATGCCAAAACCCGGGGTCAGTGTCGGTATTTGCAGGCTCGCCTTGATCGGCCCCGGTCCGGCATCGAAGTGCACGGATGTTTCAACGGTCCAGACCGGCGTCTCCTGATCGTCAGTCAACGGGAATCCCAGCACCTGCCATTTATAGGCGAATATCGAGACACCGATGGCCGTCAATAGTGCGGCCAGCAAATAAACGTAACGCATCGTCATAATGTGTTCAGCCCAGCTTCAACTGCAATAGCGCCAGATTGCACTACCGCCCCCAATACGGTTGAAGTAACCGGATGCGGAATTCTACACATTAATGCCCAGTGCAACCTGAACCGCACGACGCTGTATTGGGCCGCTTTGATTGAAGAGACGCATGCCGGTACCGCGCAGACCGGCGATAGCTGCAGAATTGCTCAGAAACAAACGATTCAGCGCGTCAATGAAAAGCAGCATTGTCTGGTTTGCGCCTTTGCGCCGGCGCTCGTAACGCCGCAACGTTGGCAAGTCACCCGGATACTCGCCGCGTAACACCGCTTCGGACACGACAGTCACCAGTGCTGCCGCGTCGGCGATGCCGAGATTTGCTCCTTGACCGGCCAGTGGATGCACCGCGTGCGCTGCGTCACCGACAAGCGCCAATCCCGGCATTACATAGTCCTGTGCATGCTGCGATCTGAGTGGGAACGACCCTCGTGGTCCGACAGCCTCAAGTTTGCCGAGAACTTCATCGCTGGCTTGCTCAAGCATTGCAGCAAGGTCTGCATCGCTTGCCGACATTGCACGATCGGCCTTCTCGGGCGTCGTTGACCACACAACAGAAATGCGGCCATCCTGGAGCGGCAGGAACGCCAGCGGCCCTTCATTAAGAAACCGCTGCCACGCTGTTTCCTGATGACTCCGTTCCGGCATCACGTGCGTAACGAATGCTGACTGCGGATAGTCCCATGTTCTGACCGAGATGCCTGCACTCTCTCTAACCAGCGAAGCCGCACCGTCCGCACCAATCAGCAAATCAGCGCTGATCGAGCTTCCGGCCTGCAACTGAATATCGATCCGGTGCTCTTCGCCACCCAGAGATGTATGCGCAATCGGCGTTTCAAAACGCATGTCAACATCGAGGTCGTCGAGGCGCTGCAGCAATGCATGCTGAATCAGGACATTCTCAACAATGAAGCCGAGTTCCGGCACTGCAAAATCCGCCGCGTCGAAACGCAGCGTATCCGGCCCTTCGACCGACTCCCGTGAATCCCAGACACGCATTCTGCGATAGGGACCCGCACGCTGACTCATAATCTGCTGCCACACGCCAACATCCTGGAGAATACTCAACGATCCGCGTGAGATGGCTGATACTCGCAAGGCAATGTCATTACCCGCACGAAACTGCGGCCTCTTGCCTGCGTCGACCAGTGTTATTTTCAACTGCTTCCGGCAAGGTGACTGTGCCAGCAGCGCGGCAGTAACCAGGCCAACCATGCCCGCACCTGCTATTACAACGTCAAAATCCTTTTTCATGTCAAGGGCACGCCGCGGGACAGGCGCGGTAATTTTCCTGCCAGGCCCATCGTGTGTTTCGCAAACAGTGTGCGCACGCCGGGTATCAAATCGAAACCGAGCATGCCGATATTTCTCAAGGTCCGTACCGCCGGGATACGACTACCGAACAGACGCACGATTCCGTCAGTAAAGTGCACGAGCTTGCCTTGGTCGGCTCGACGCCAGCTTGCATAGTCTTCGAGGACGGCGGCACTGCCCGGATCGACGCCGCCATTGATGCGTGTGTCCGCGATGCAATCCGACAGCGCCGCCACATCTCGCAATCCCAGGTTGAATCCTTGTGCCGCAACAGGATGCAAGCCATGCGCCGCATTGCCGATCAGGACACCGCGTCTTACGACCAGGCCATTTGCCTTGCTCAGGCCCAGCGGATACGCGGCGCGCGCACCGACTTTTGAAAACCGGCCAAGTCGCAGGCCGAAGCCTTCCTGCAACTTTGCAGTGAACGACGCGTCATCGAGCGCGAGAATATTCTCCACTTCGCTCGATTGCACACTCCACACGAATGCAGCGCGACCATTCGCAATGGGCAACATCGCGAGCGGCCCGGATTCGGTAAAACGTTCGTAGGCCCGGTTTGCAGGCGCTTTCTCCGGCAGAACATTGCCGACAACGGCATGCTGGCCGTAATCGCTACAGGTAGCGCTGATGCCCAGCATATCGCGCACGCTGGAACGTTCGCCATCGGCTGCCACGAGAAGCCGGCACGACAGTTCCCGGTTGCTGCCGCCCTGATCGACACAGACCACCGACTTCTCATCGTCCGATTTGACTGCACTGATTCTGGCCGGGCACAGCACGTCGATATTTTCCTGCTGGTCCAGCGCCGCCTGCAATACCCCACCGAGCACGCGATTGATAACCACGTAGCCGAGCGCTTCAACGCCTTGTTCATCTGCATCAATGTGCGCAAAGCCGAAACGACCTTTCTCGGAAACGTGAATACTGCGAATCGGCGTTGCGGCGGCTTCGATGTCGTCCCACAAGCCCATTGCCGTAAACATGCGCTGGCTGCTGCGCGACAAAGCAGTCGATCGCTCATCAAAACTGGGTTGTTTTGCCGCGGCTCGCGCAACCGCCTCAACCACGGCCATGCGCAGCCCGAGTGGCGCCAGTGCCAGCGCGAAACTCGTGCCAATCATGCCGCCACCGGCAATGATTATGTCGTAGTCGATTGCCTGCGGCGCATCAGCCATCATGCGGCCATCAGTGATTCGATATCGTCCGGGTCCTTGACGGCCGCAGCACTTAAAACGTCGGGCCCGTTTTTGCCCACGACCACATCGTCTTCGATTCTAACGCCGATATTCCTGAAGCGAGCCGGAATCTTGCGACTCGCCGGCAGATAGATGCCGGGTTCCACCGTCATCACCATCCCCGCTTCCAGCATCCGCCATTCGTCGCCGACCTTGTAATCACCGACATCGTGTACATCCATGCCAATCCAGTGACCCGTTCTGTGCATGAAATATTCGCGATAGGCGCCGTCCCTGATTAACTTTGGCAAGTTGCCTTTGAGGATGCCAAGTTTCCTGAGACCTCGGGTAATCACTTTTACGGCCGCATCATGTGGATCATTCCAGTGATTGCCGACCTGAATTTCATCAATGGCCGCCAACTGTGCTTCGAGGACAATGTCATAAATGGCACGCTGCGGCGGGGAAAAGCGCCCGTTTACCGGGTAGGTGCGAGTAACATCCGACGCGTAGTAATCCAGTTCACAACCGGCATCGACGAGAACCAGGTCGCCGTCCAGCAACGGTGCATCGTTTTCAACGTAGTGCAGCACACAGGCATTCGCTCCACCGCCGACGATCGGACTGTAGGCGTTGATTGCGCCACTGCGGCGAAATTCGTGGATGAACTCGGCTTCCAGCTCGTACTCGTGCATATCAGAACGCAGGCCTGCCATGGCACGATTATGCGCTTTGGCGGCAAGCTTGGCGGAACGGCGCATTGCCGCGATCTCGGCGCGACTCTTGTAAAGACGCATGTCGTGCAGAAGATGATCGAGCGCAATGAATTCATGCGGTGTATGGTTGCCCAGGGATGTTTGTGCGCGCAACGACTGCACCCATTCAGTGATGCGCGCATCGAAATCCGAATAGGCCCCCATCGTGTAATAGACGCAGTTTCTCTCCTCCATAATTCCGGGCAGGATGTCGTCAATATCATCGATCGGAAACGCATCGTCAGCAGAAAAATCGTTGACGGCACCGTCAGTACCGGCGCGTTTTCCATCCCACTGTTCTCTGGCGCGGTCGCGCTCGCGGCAGAACAGAATAAATTCTCCGTTATCCCTTCCAGGCGCAAGCACAGCCACCGAATTGGGTTCTGCAAACCCGGTCAGGTAATAAAAGTCGCTGTCCTGCCGGTAGCGGTATTCAACGTCGCGACTTCGCTTGCGAACAGGCGCGCTCGGCAGGATGGCAACCCCATCATTGCCAACCATCCGCATGAGCTGTTTGCGACGTCTTACGAATTCATTTCTATTCATGGGAAATATGGCTTCGATTCATCGGCGTTTCGCTCAGGCTGACGAACCCGCATACTTTTAAGACCACATGCACTGTTCAGCACCGCGACCTAGTGCACCGAATCGGACACGGCCTGACTGACAGCGCTCTCGCCACCTGCTGTGCGAATTTCCGCTAGCTCTTCATACGCCAGTTGCACTGCCACGCGAACGTATTCGACCAGTTCTGTATAAGCTGACTCACTGGATTCCTCATCCTCATCCACATCGAAAGATGCCCGTGTAATTTCGAGCATGTCCTTGATCAGACCCGCCAATGGCTCCTTGGCCAACTGCTTTTTCAGAGCTTCGGCATGCTTTCCAGAGACCATGCCGTGCAAGAAGCCCTCGCACCAGAAGCCGATCGACGCCGCCCTGACCGCCATCTCCTCGTCATCATCGGGCAACAGCGGTTCGAACTCCGACTGTCTTTCCGCAAGTTGCCGCCAGGTCAATTGAAACAAGTCGTCAAGCATTTGTGCACACTCAGCTTCAGGTGAATTTGCAGAGCATTGCTCTCCGAGAATCTGTTCGATCCACATCATCGCGCCATCCGTCCCGAGAACCGCAAGTCGACCGCAAAGCAGCCCGTGCGCCTGGGCACTATTCCAGTCAGAATCGCAGCGTTTCAGTGCGGCATCGAGCTCATTATGATCAATCGGATTATCCATAGCTTGGAGTGTCTGCTGTTTCGTCGCCACAATTCACGGTCCAGCTGCAAATGATCCCATGTATTGGCACGGCTGACCACGTAAAAGACGCGCGTCCCGATTGCTTCTGCGCTCACTCGGCTCTATATTGGGCGTATGGCTGATGCAACCGAAAATTTCGAACATGAACTGAAGCGACTTGAGAAGCGCGTCGATGCGCTCGTACACGTCTGCGATCAGCTGCAGGATGAAAATCGGTCGCTGAAGCAACGTCAGGATACATTGACGAATGAACGAGCCACTTTGTTGCAAAAAAACGAACAGGTGCGCACCCGTGTCGAAGCGATGATCGGACGGCTTAAGGCGATGGAACAGGGAAGCTGAGGCCAGCTCACAGCTTGCGGAGCTTTCTCGGCTCGACCAATAAAATTCGTTTTATGCGATCGATTGATCGGCAGAAAATATAATGGAGCATTGGTAATGGAAAAACAGCGATGAGCGAAATGTATGCGCACGTTAGTGTGCGAATCCTCGACAAGGAATACCAGGTATCGTGCCCGGCCGATGAGCGCACCGCATTGCTGGATTCTGCTGAAATACTGGATACGAAAATGCGCGACATTCGCGACAGCGGCAAAGTCGTCGGTCTCGAGCGCATCGCTGTGATGGCTGCACTCAATATGGCCAATGAACTGCTGCAGGCCAACGCAAAAGACAAGGTTTTGGAAAACACGCTCGGTAATCGCCTCAAATTGATGTCGGATCAGGTAGAATCAGTACTGGGTAACACTCAGCAGCTTGATCTTTAGATACAATCCCTCTAAGGATGGATAGACAAACAAGTTTGGCGTCTCCTGCAGTGTACGATGCAGACCTGGATACCTTTCGACCCTAACTATTTACCTCGGGGTCGTGCACTGTCAGCAGCATTTGTGCAAGACCACTCCACGTGGAAAGCCTGTTGCTGCTACGGCTGACCCCACCTGTTGCTCCGGTTCGAGAGCGACGGTCGGTAACGGCACAGGCGGGAGGCGCCTTCATCAACACGCATTTTTCCCTGATCGGAATCGAAAAATGTATCCACGGACCCCCGCCGTCACAATTACCTGATGCCAACATGTTAAGTGAGAAAAACAAGGCCGACCTTCGGCGTGCCGGCAAAGCCGCTCGACGAAAACTCACGCACGAAGTACGGGGCGAAGCATCAGAAAACATTTGCGCTGCCGCCATTCAGTCCACGTCTTTTGAAAACGCGAAACTAATTGCCTGTTACCTGGCGACCGACAATGAAGTAAATTGCCGAAGACTGATTGAGCGCGCGTGGCACATGAAAAAGCGCATTTTCCTGCCGATTGTGCAAAAACATTCGAAATTAAAGTTTGTCGAATTCTTCAAGAACAGTAGGACCCGAACCAATACATACGGAATTGAGGAACCTGTTGGCGAAAACGAAATTGACCCGCGCGAGCTTGACCTGGTGTTTACGCCACTCGTTGCTTTCGATTCGCAGGGCAACCGCGTTGGTATGGGCGGAGGCTATTACGATCGTACTTTTTCATTCCTGAACAAACACCAACACAACTCCGGACCCATGCTTGTCGGCCTTGCATTTGATTGCCAATATGTTGAACAGATTGGCGCAAGTGCTTGGGATATCCGGCTTTTTCGTGTGATTACAGAGTCCGATACTGCTGCGTAGACGCAAAATTACGACACCGTTCGTGCACGTTTAATCATGCAGTGAACTTGTGCGAAAACCCGAATCGCATGCGCCCGGCACAGCCGTTTTTCGCGTTTGTCATGACCTGCTTGCAACTGAATGCAGTGGTAAGAATCTTATGGCCCGATGCAATGCCGGGCATTTATTGGGAAAAGAATTTTGCACGTGCAGCGGCTCTATTTTTTTATTATCAATTGCAATATTCAAAATGTTAAGCACGTCACTTAACTTACTGGATTTTTCGTTTTTGTTGTATATACTCGACGCCGGGTACCGACACGGAGAAAATAATGGCTACCAAGAAGAAGTCACGTAAAAAAGCTTCTAAACGCAAAGTTGCGAAGAAGCGTAAAGTAACGAAGAAAAAAGTCGCGCCGAAGCGTAAAGTTGCCAAGCGCAAAACGAAGAAAAAAGCTGCCAAGAAAAAGGTAGCGAAGCGAAAAACCAAAAAGAAGACCAAGAAAAAAGCTAAAAAGAAAACCGCTAAGCGGAAGACGAAGAAAAAGGCCAAAAAGAAAGCTGCTAAGCGTAAAGTGAAGAAAAAAGCCAAGAAAAAGGCTAAAAAGAAGACTGCTAAGCGGAAGACGAAGAAAAAGGCCAAGAAGAAGAGCAGAAAAAAAGCTTCAAGGCGCAAGTAGGCTGAGCTGATTAGCTGGAAGAAGGGTCTTCTTCCGAAAAAAGAAATATGCCCGCGAAAGCGGGCATATTTCGTTTTGGAAGGGCAAAACTCGCTGCCACCCATAGCGAATTCTGTCGCTATCAGATAAGCTTGCGGGCGGCGAAGCCCAAGCACATTATTGTGCTGCATTCAGTACCAACGTCAAGGCAGCATTAGACAACGTGGATTTAACCTATGGACCAATCCGACAAGAAGCTTAATGCCGCCAAAGCATCACTGGAATACATTCAGGATGGTTTCGTCCTGGGTGTGGGTACCGGCTCAACTATTGATTTCCTGCTTGACCTTCTACCGAACATCCGTCAAAAGATTGACAAGGTTGTCTCCAGTTCGATGGAAACCACCGTAAGACTCGAAAGCCACGGATTTGAAGTCACGACACTTAATTCTGTGGGCGATCTGGATCTTTATATAGACGGTGCCGACGAAGCCACGAAACACCTGCATCTTGTTAAAGGCGGCGGTGGAGCACTGACCCGAGAGAAAGTTCTCGCCGGGGCGGCGCGCAAGTTTATTTGCATCATTGATGAGTCAAAACTTGTCGGTATGCTCGGCAAGTTCCCGTTGCCCATTGAAGTGCTGCCAATGGCCCAGGCATTCGTGGCGAGGCGAATGGTCAAGATGCGTGGCCAGCCCATCTGGCGAGAGAACTTCGTGACGGACAATGGCAATCACATAATTGACGTGCATAACCTGCAGATCAGCAATCCCCTGGAACTGGAAGGTCGTATCAATCAGATTCCCGGCGTCATATCCGTCGGCATTTTCGCGAATCGGCCGGCGGACGTATTACTGATCGCCGATGGCGAGGGCGTGAGAACAATCGGACTCTAATCGTCCAACAAGGTAGATTTGATATCAGCCAAGTGGTGTTGCTCCATGCCATGCAGCGACTACAAATACGTGGGTCAACGGCGAAGTATCTGAGGTGATACTCAACTGCGTCTATCGACTAGTAGTCCATCAAACCTACCTTGTCGGACTACTAGCGTGCTCTTTGACTATCGCTTGCATTGAATCGGACAATTGTTGCTCGCTCGCCCGACGCCAAAACTCGGCTGCAAGTTCCTGAGCTTGCCCCCAAATAGCAAGTGTATTCACGGCCGGGCGTGGGTCATTATTTGCTGAGTTACGCAAATTGCCGCTGGCTGGTGGTGCATACGTCATGGGTAATTGGTCAAATGCTGGTGCAACTGTGTACACGCCACTCTCTGCCGGAAACAATGAAACGTTATATTGGTGACGATCAGTGTTTGCAATTAGCGCTCCGTAGGCATCGAGAAGCGCTATACGATGCAGACTCTCGTCGCTCAGTTCGCCACGTCGTTGCATTCCTTCAGCAGCGTCCGTCCATGTACCGTCGACCTGCTCAGAGGCAGCTGCCAGCGACATGACCGCCCGCCGGCCCATTTCGCCGCTACGATCGAAGGACTCCCGGCCGATCACCAGGTTTCCTGGCAAGTCTTCTCCTCGGTGGCTGAGCGCAATGAGAATGTGATTGTCAGACCCGTTGGTAACATCTTCCAGCAGACCCAGATCACCATGGTGCTGGACGTAGGAACGACTGAGGAAGCCCCGGGGGGCTATATCATGCATTTCCGGTGAGAGCCCGTCGGATGATGATTTCGGTCAGTTAGAGCAAATAATTGGCTGGGGGAGAGGGACTCGAACCCCCGTTGGCGGAGTCAGAGTCCGCAGTCCTACCACTAGACGATCCCCCAATCCGCCCACGCCGCACTTAAAAACCTCAATGCGAACCGCGGATTGATCTTTAGTACATACACATAGAGCCGTAATAAGCGAAATCACCGCCCACGCCGCACTTAAAAACCCCAATGCGAACCGCGGATTGATCTTTAGTACCTACACTCAGAACCGCAATAAGCGAAAACTGCCGCCGATGCTTTTAGTGCTGGTAAGAACCTGACCCGTCCAAGAGAAGGCCCGGCTCCACCCAACAGCAGAAAACCTATCGCTTCGAGTACTGCGTAGCCCGTCGGGCCTTGCGCAGACCGACTTTCTTTCGCTCTACTTCACGCGCATCACGAGTCACAAACCCGGCTTTGCGTAATGCAGGCCGCATTGATTCGTCATACGCCATCAGCGCTCGCGTCAAACCGTGGCGAATCGCGCCTGCCTGGCCGGTCGTGCCACCACCCTTGACGGTTACGTTGACGTCAAATTTATCCGTCATTTCCATCAATTCAAGCGGCTGACGGACAATCATGCGCGCCGTCTGACGACCGAAAAACAAGTCCAGCGGTCGCTTGTTGATCGTTATGCTGCCAGAGCCCGGTTTCAGAAAAACGCGTGCCGTGGAAGATTTGCGGCGGCCGGTGCCATAAAAATGTGTATCACTCATGTGCTTGTTGTCCTAGCCCTGATCGCAGGGAAATCAAGTGGTAATGTCCAGTGGTATCGGCTGTTGAGCGTCATGAGGATGCTCGGGACCGGCAAATACCCGCAATTTCGAAAACATTTTTCGACCCAGCGGATTACGCGGCAGCATACCTTTGACAGCGAGTTGCAGAACACGCTCCGGTGTCTTTTCCAGCATTTCTTCCAGCGGCATCGATTTCAGGTTGCCAACGTATCCCGTATAGCGGTAATACATCTTGTCTTTGAGTTTCTTGCCGGTGACGCGAATTTTCTCGGCGTTCACGACGACAATGTAGTCACCCGTATCAACGTGCGGCGTGTACTCGGGCTTGTGCTTTCCGCGCAGGCGTCGCGCGATCTCGGTTGCCAGGCGACCAAGAGTCTTGCCAGTTGCGTCAACCACGAACCAGTCGCGGGTCACTTCCGCTGGCTTGGCAGAAAAGGTTTTCATTACAGTGTGTCCAAATGGAACGATTGTGAGCGCCACCAACGGTGACGACTCTGAAGCCGGATCGAAGGGCAAACACCTCCCGTTCCGCCCCGGCCAAAGGCGCAAAATAGTACTCGACAGACAGCGTGATTGCAAACCGGATACGACCTTGTTGGCAAACTTAGCTTGCCACACAAGGTTGGCGAAAACACTTTTAATTCATAAACTTGGGGTTATTCGTCAAATTTCGAGCACGACCAGGCGCCACAAAATCTGCCTCAAAAGCCGTATTCAAGCGAAAGCGCCGTAAAGGTATCCGTTTTCTCCGCCCCGAGCGGTACTTCACTGTTGTTCTTTATGGTGTAAGAGGCAACCAGTGCCAGATGTCCCAGCAGTCGTGCTCGCAGTGCCGAAACGGACTCAAAGTAGTTATTCACCTCACCCGACTCGAGAACGAAATTCTGTGTAAATTCAGCAGTTTCACTGAACTTCCAGCGATAATCGATGCCGCCGCGGAAGATCAAATCATCCTCTTTCGTCCCGTCACTCAATTCCGATTGCCGGGCACCCGCACCGATTTCGGCGCTCAATATATGGGTGCCGGTATCAATAATGCGTCGCCCATAACCAACGGTCTCTGACAGCTGGGTCGCGTAGCCACTAAAGCGGTCTTTGCGCCAATTGGCACGCCCAAACAGGTAGTTGTACTCCGAAAAATTGAATTCCGACTTCCAGGCCAGTTCGTAGGCTTCCGCCGTTGTGCGCTTGTCCTCGCTCGAGTTGATCGCCACCGCCTTCGCCAAATGCGCCCATTTGCCGCTTGCATAGCCAATTTCCAGACCGGAGTTCAGGCTCGAATTCTCCGTGTTTCCGGTTGTCGCCAGATACCCGAGGGTTGCTTTGCCCGACCAGGGACTACTCTCTTCCGCGGCTCCTGCGGCCGCTTCCTGCGCCCACAACGTGCTCGTCAGAAAAAGACCTGCCAATATCCAGATTGACCTCAATAACACGCGAATTTTCCTTGTGCTTCTTAATCTTGCCGTGACGGTATCCGCGGACAGCTTTCAGGAGCCTGGGGACGGATGACGGCCTTGCGGGACGCGGAGTATACTAGGAGTCCAACAATTAAGGCTCCTATGAATTCACGAAACCTTGGTCCACTGGATCGTCTGCTGTCCGGAATTGATGCTGGCCTGCGCACCATCGCGGCGCCTGGCACTCGCAAGACGCGACCCAACCCGGCAATGGATATTTTGGACGCTGAATTGTCGGCCGAGGAAAAATCCCATGCGGCGGGATTGATGCGAGTGAACCATGCCGGTGAAGTTGCAGCTCAAGGGCTCTACCAGGGGCATGCCAGCGTTGCGCGCAACGCCTCCACCGAAAAACAGATGCGCCAAGCCGCCGAGGAGGAACTCGATCACCTCGGCTGGTGCGAGCAACGTCTCGAGGAACTCGGCGAGGGGCCGAGCAAGCTCCGGCCGCTCTGGTATGGCGGCGCATTTGCAATCGGTGCACTGAGCGGAATTCTCGGTGATCGCTGGTCCCTGGGCTTCATTGAAGAGACCGAACGTCAGGTTTCCGAACACCTCAACGCTCACCTGCAGGAGTTACCGCAGCACGATGCAAAAAGCCGCGCCATCGTGAAGCAGATGTGCGAAGAAGAAGAAATACATGCTGCCAACGCGAGGCTCGCCGGAGCCACCACCTTGCCGGCACCGCTTCGCGCTCTCATGCGTCTGACCGCCAAAGTCATGACGCGCACGGCTTATTGGGTATAGTGTGCCGAACAGGTCAATATAAATGGGTATTTTTCCAATAGGAATTACATACTTAATCTTGCTCTTACGGGCGGACTGTATTAAAAGATGAGGCGCATCGGCGCCGAGGATCACTCAATGCAAACAACAGCGAAGACTTTAAGTGACGTACCAGCAATTAATCGCTTTCTAAGCTACTGCCGGGTACGTACCGTTCCTTCCAAAACGGTCATGATTCATGCTGGCGATCTGCCCGATGTGCTCTATTACATCGTTGCCGGCTCGGTCGAGGTCATGATCGAAGATGAAGATGGCAATGAGATGGTCCTCGCATACCTCAACAAGGGGCAATTCTTCGGCGAAATGGGTCTGTTTTACGAACAGCCGACACGGAGCGCGTGGGTAAGAACACGCACCGAGTGCGAAATTGCGGAAATGACCTATCCCCGCTTTCGCCAGATCGCCAGTGAAAGCCCCGGCCTGATCTTCGAACTCGCCACTCAGCTGGCGACACGTCTCGATCGTACCAACAAGAAACTGGGCGATCTCGCCTTCGTTGACGTCACCGGCCGTGTTGCGCATGCCATTATGGATTTGTGCAACGAGCCCGATGCCATGACTCACCCGGACGGCATGCAAATCAAAGTCAGCCGCCAGGAACTCAGTCGGCTCGTCGGCTGTTCACGGGAAATGGCGGGACGGGTGCTCAAGGTTCTCGAAGAACAAGGGCTTGTTTCCGCCAGCGGTAAAACAATCGTTGTGTTCGGCGCGAGACCCAATCGCAATTTCTGATCAGGCCGCTTTGGCGATCTCAACCTTCATTGTTGCAATGGTCGCCGCGTAGTCGTCGCTGCCGAATATTGCCGAGCCTGCCACAAATGTATCTGCGCCGGCGGACGCGATTGTGCCGATGTTGTCCGTTTTCACGCCGCCATCGATCTCCAGGCGAATCCGCTGACCGCTTGCGTCGATAATTTTCCGAGCCTCCCGTAATTTTCCCAGCGAAGACTCGATAAATTTTTGACCGCCAAAGCCGGGGTTGACTGACATGATCAATACCATGTCCAGGTCATCGATCACATGCTCAAGCCACGTCAGCGGCGTCGCCGGATTGAACACCAGGCCGGCTTTGCAACCGAGATCGCGAATCAGTTGCAGCGTCCGATGCACGTGCCGACTCGCTTCGGGGTGAAATGTAATGTAGTTGGCGCCGGCTTTGGCAAAATCCGGAATCAGGCGATCCACGGGTTCGACCATCAGGTGCACATCGATGGGCGCCGTGATGCCGTGGTTGCGCAGTGCCTCGCACACCAGTGGTCCAATCGTCAGGTTAGGCACGAAATGATTGTCCATGACATCGAAATGCACGATATCCGCGCCGGCGGACAGGACAGCACTTACATCATCGCCAAGACGGGCAAAATCGGCTGATAAAATTGACGGTGCAATAAGTGCGTCCACTGTGTTTTCCTTAATCTTGCCGGGTTTTCGATATGGGACTCTATCGAATAAGCCTCGACGATGCAGCAATTACCGAATTGAACGGCGCGCTTTCAGCATCTCATAGGCTACGCGAATGTTGCGCGTGCTTTTTTCCGCGGCCGCGACTTGCGCCGGCAAGGGATTGGATCCCGCGATTTTGTCCGGGTGATTCTTGCTCATCAGTCGTCGGTACGCTTTCTTGATTTCCGCATTGGTAGACGATCGATCAACACCCAGTGTCCTGTAGGCCTCGCTGACACGTGCCGCATCAGCGTTGCCTGCAGGAGACTGTCGGAAACTGCGCTGAGCACGCAGCATCGCCTCAAGTTGCGCCAATTCAACACGACCGATATCGAGTTCAGTGCAAATTTTCCAAAGAATGGTGCGCTCGCTTTGGTGCAGCGATGCCTTCGACAGCGATACCTCCATCAGGAATCGCAGCAACAATCCGCGCAGATTTTTCTGGCGAATCGTGTCCCGCTTTAGTTGCCGCACCGTGGCCAGTAACGGAAATGCCCTGACCTTGCCGTTCTCGAACCACCCAATGGCCTGCTGAATCTGCGCCGAACCCATACTCAGACGATGCATCAACGCACGCGCCGCACGAATCTCATCTTCGCTTACCCTACCATCGGATTTAGCCACGAAACCCATGATCTGAAACAACGCGCGGGTAAAATAATCAGGAAGATGCTGCAGATTGTCTGCCTTGCGGTCCGTGCTCGTGTACGCAAACCTCTCTGCAAAGCCACGATCAAACTGGTGACCAAGGAACAGGCCCAGCAGCGCGAACCACGGCTTGCCCGTAGCCAGGCCAGCCATCGCACCGACGACCTTCCCCCAAGCCGGCACCTAGCGCACCGAAAGGGTCGTATTCATGGTGCGCCGGTAATTCTGCAAAATCATTTGCCAATGCTATCGCCTTCGCGCGACGATTGCTTGCGGCGGGTGGCAGTTGCGGCGATGATCGGCACCTCCTCAAGGTGATTTTTTGCCGGTCAAACCAATCCTACACAAGAATGAATGCGATCGACGCGCTGTTTGAATCCGATATTCCATCGTTGCCGATGCTGGCGCGCGGCAAAGTGCGCGACATTTACGCGATCGACGATGACCGCTTGCTGATCGTCACGACAGATCGTCTTTCGGCTTATGACGTGGTGCTGCCGGATCCGGTACCGGGAAAAGGTGAAATTCTCACCAGCATATCCAATTTCTGGTTTGCAATGATGGAGTCGTTGATACCAAACCACCTGACCGGCCAGAGCATCGACTCCGTCATCGATGACCCGGCGCTGGCCGACAAACTACGCTCGCGGTCGATTATCGTCAAGCGATTGCAACCGCTGCCGATTGAGGCTGTCGTGCGCGGTTACCTGATCGGTTCCGGCTGGCGTGATTACCAGCATACAGGATCGATGTGTGGCATCGAGCTTCCGCCCGGCATTGAACAGGCCGGCAAGCTGCCTGAAATACTTTTTACGCCCGCGACAAAAGCGGCAGCCGGCGATCACGACGAAAATATCGGTTTCAGCAGAGCTTGCGATTTAATCGGTCGCGAGCGCGCAGAGCAGGTTCGCGATCTATCGATTGCAATATACGAGCGCGCCGCAACACATGCACTGGCACGCGGCATCATCATTGCCGACACCAAATTCGAGTTCGGCCTGGATCGCGACGGAAACCTGTTTGTCATCGACGAAATGCTGACACCCGATTCTTCCAGGTTCTGGCCACAGCATGAGTACCGATCCGGCATCAGCCCGCCCAGTTTCGACAAGCAGTTTGTACGTGATTACCTGGACACACTTCCATGGGACAAGACCGCGCCGGGACCGGCACTGCCGGACACCGTATTGCAGCAAACGGCCAGCAAATACGACGAAGTATTCGCGCTGATGACTGGACCCCCGCTATAGATTGCTCATAAGCTAGGCAACATGACGACAAGCCCCGCTAACATGATCGAAAAGCTGGTGTGGGATGACAACCTGTATGGTCGCGGTCTGTTGGGTCGTATCGTCGCCGTCATCCTGCGCTATTTTTATGCGCTTGTTCGCGACCTGTCGTCCGGCCAACTCACGATGCGGGCGATGAGCCTCGTATACACGACGCTATTATCAGTCGTGCCATTACTCGCCTTTAGTTTCGCAATCCTCAAGGGATTCGGCGTATTCAAGCAACTCGAGCCCTTTCTCGCCGACTTGCTCGCGCCGCTCGGGGAACAGGGCACGCAAATCACCGCCCAGATTCTGGCCCTGGTCGAGAACGTACAAGGCTCCGTGCTCGGCGGCATCGGCCTCGTATTTTTTGTTTACACAGCGATCTCGGCCGTGCAAAAAATCGAGGAGAGTTTCAACTACGTCTGGTACGTATCGAAACCACGCAGTTTCGCGCGCCGCTTTTCTGAATACCTCATCGTCCTGCTAGTGGGGCCGATGGTGATGGTGACCGCGATCGGCATGATCACCTCGATTCAGAGCATCACGGTCGTCCAGTTCCTGATCAACAATGACCGGTTGGGGCCCGCCTTCGTGCTCATCGGGAAATCCGTACCGTATTTGCTCATCTCAGGCGTCTTTACGTTCCTGTACATGTTCATGCCGAACACGAAAGTCAATCTGAAATCCGCGCTCGTCGGCGGTGTCGCGGGCGGCTTCATGTGGGCAACCATGGGCGCATTATTCGCAACGTTTATTTTGTATTCGACCCGCACACTGCAAATCTATGCGGGTTTCGCGGTCGCGATTACGACACTGATCTGGTTGTACCTGAACTGGCTCATCCTGCTCATCGGTGCCCAGATCGCCTTCTATCATCAGCGACCGGCTTTCCTGCGTATCGGACGACGTGAACCGCGGCTTTCCAACTCGACCCGCGAACGCCTGACCCTCAACATCATGTACCTGGTGGGCAACTCATTTCGTGATCCTCACAAGACGATCACAATCGGCCAGATCAGCGAGCAACTCAGGATTCCATCCATTGCGCTAAACCCGATCATCCTTAGCCTGGAGGCGGAAGGGTTATTGATATCGACAGAGAAAGAGGAACTGCTGCCTGGACGAGAGATGTCGCGCATGCACCTGCAGGAGATTCTGAACGTCGTCAGGTCGCAGGGAGAAACGGTATCTGACCGCCCGCCCAACTGGACCGAGGGGATCGACCACATCGGTGAGCAGTTGGAGGCTGCGATCTCCGCCGTTGCCAAGAATCGCACGCTGGCGGATTTGCTGGACGAACTGACGACTGACGAAACGACGACTGAATAACTGGGTCAGGTGCCCGCGATGGTCATCTCATCGACCAGAATCGAACCGCAGCGGATACCACCACGCATATCCTGATCTTTCCCCACCGCTGAGATACGCTGATAGAGATCACGGAGATTGCCGGCAATCGTTACCTCGTGCACGGGAAAGGCAATTTTGCCATCCTCAATCCAGAAACCCACTGCACCGCGAGAGTAGTCGCCGGTCACACCGTTCACGCCCTGGCCGATCAGTTCCTGCACCAGCAATCCGCGCTTCATGCTCGCAATGATCTCCGCCTGATCCGTCGCATTTGCGGATACAACCAGGTTGTGGGTGCCGCCTGCATTACCCGTTGTCTTGAGGCCAAGGCGTCTGGCTGAATACGAACCCATGATGTAACCCTGTATGACCCCGTCCGTGACGATGTCACGATTCCTGGTTGCGACGCCTTCAGCATCAAACGCAGCGCTCGCCATCCCCTTGGGGATGTGGGGACGTTCCTGGATTTGTATGAATTTCGGGAAGATCTGCTCTCCCGCTGCATCGAGCAGAAAGGACGAATGCCGATACTGTGCACCGCCCGCGATGGCCCCGATTGCATGGCCGATAAAACCGCGCGCAATTTCCGGCGCAAACAGGATCGGCGCCTGGGTTGTGTCTATTTTGCGGGAACCCAGGCGATCGACTGTCCTGCGAGCAGCCTTTTCACCAATCTGTCGCACCGGTTCCAGATCGTTTGCATCGCGCGCCGCGCTGAACCAGTAGTCGCGCTGCATGCCACCATCCTCATCGCCAACGACAATGCAGCTCACGCTGTGGCTCGTCTTGGCGAGGCTTTGCAGGAATCCGTGTGTATTGCCATACGCACGAGCCCCGCTGTTAGAGGAAACCGTTGCACCTTCCGAGTTGGTGATGCGCGAATCGAAAGACCGTGCAGCATCTTCGCAGGCGATGGCCATCTCAATGGCCTTGTCCGGGGTCAGGTTCCAGTCATGTTTGAGATCGAGGTCCGGGAGGTCAGCGCTGGCCATCAATTCTGCCTCAGCCAGTCCGGAGCATTCGTCGGCCGCCGTGTAATTTGCAAATGAACAGGCTTTTTCAACTGCCTCGCGAAGCGCCTCCGGCCTGAAATCGGAGGTGCTGGCACTGCCCTTGCGCAATCCTTTGTAGACCGTAATCCCCATGCCGCGGTCGTTGGTGTATTCAAGATTCTCAACATCGCCCAGCCGCGCGGTCGCACTGAGTCCGATATCGTGACTCGCGACGGCTTCCGCCTGATCAACGCCTTTCTTGCGAGCCTCCACAAGCACCCATTCGACAATCTGCCGAAGTTCGCTTTCATCCGGCGCGATGATCGCCACCGAATCCTGGTGCAAAAGTTCACTCATACATTTTCCCGTTTTCGGTGGTACCTTAAGTGCGTCCAGCGGTAACCTGTCAGCGTCGTCAAGAGAACGCTGCGTACAGCGTGTTATTATGCCCCATTCTCGGATTCGCATCATTCTAGCCTGGACTATTCATGAATCGCCGTGACGATTGCGTAGAGATTTGTTTGCACAAGGAATTATCCGACCGAGCGGAATATCGATGTGTCTTTCCGAGGGAGGAAAATTTCTTGTGCAAACAAAGATCAAGCAAGGGCACGAGCGCATTCGCGAATAGTGCGGGCTAGGTTCATGCAAAACAAAAAAAGCAAGAGCGCAAAGAAGCGCGAGCACCTGGCACTGCAAGTTCTTGGCGAGCGGCTGATCGGGCTTCGGGAAACGACGTTGCGCGATATGCCGCTTGACGATAGCTTGGTGGATGCGATTATCGCCGCCTCCAGAATCGCGTCTCACAGTGCATCACGCCGGCAACGACAGCTGATCGGCAAGCTGATGAAGCATGCCGAAGCCGAACCGATTCAAACCGCGCTGGACGCACTCACGCAGGACTCGCAGCGATCGAAGATGGACTTCAAGCAGGCGGAAGAATGGCGCGACAAGATCGTGGACGGCGGCCAGCCTTTGCTGGAGAAATTCTTTGAGATCACGGGTCAGGCCAACCGCGAACTGGTGTCGCTGGTTAACAATCTGGGCCGGGCCAGAACCGAGAAACAACGCCGCACGGTGCGGCGCGATATTTTTCGACAGATTCACAATGACCTGAACACGCAATAACACAGGGTTGAATGAAAAAATGACGATCAGAGTTGGCATTATCATGGGATCACAGTCCGATTGGGACACGATGCGTCATGCAAGTGAGCTGCTGGAAGAACTCGGCGTCGCACACGAAACCAGAATCGTCTCGGCGCATCGCACACCGGACCTCCTGTTCGAATACGCACAGTCCGCACTGGATCGGGGATTGCAGGTCATCATCGCTGGCGCCGGTGGTGCCGCGCACTTGCCGGGGATGGTGGCGGCTAAAACACGCCTCCCGGTTTTGGGCGTACCGATAGAGTCCAAAGCACTCAAGGGCATGGACTCCCTCCTCTCCATCGCTCAAATGCCGGCGGGCATTCCGGTCGGTACACTGGCAATCGGTCGATCCGGGGCGGTCAATGCAGCCCTGCTGGCCGCAGCCATCCTCGCCAATTCCGATGCGGATGTCGCGAAGTCATTGCATGCATTTCGTGCCAGGCAGACGGAAAAAGTGACCGCGTCCGGGGATCCGCGCGAGTCGTGAAGAAAGTCGGCATTATCGGTGCAGGCCAGCTCGGACAGATGCTCGGTCATGCCGGTCGGTCGCTTGGCATTGAGTGTATTTTCCTCGACCCGGCCGGGAGCCCGCCGGCGCGGGATGCTGGCACAGTCATTCGGTGTGCCTTTGATGACATTGATGGACTTCGTGAGCTGGCATCGCGTGTCGACGTCCTCACGTTTGAATTCGAGAACGTATCCGTCACGGCGGTCGAATCGGTCACGGATATGCTCGACGTATACCCGCCACCGGCTGCATTGCGTTTCGCACAAGACCGGCTGGCAGAGAAACAGCTTTTTCAATCGCTGTCCATTCCTGTCGCTGCATTCGCGACGGTGGATTCCGAGGTTGATCTGAAGCATGCCGCGGATGAAATTGGCCTGCCACTGGTGTTGAAAACGCGACGGCTTGGTTACGACGGCAAAGGCCAGATCGTCGTGCGGGATGGCAGCGCCCTGGCGGATAGCTGGCGAGAGCTCGGCACAACGCCTTTGATCGCTGAACAGCTGATCGACTTCGATTACGAAGTGTCAGCGATCGGTGCCCGCAATGTCAGCGGTGACATGGTCAGTTATCCGCTGACCGAAAATGTGCACAAAGATGGCATGTTGCGAACGTCCCGGGCGCCGGCCGGCAGCCTCGAACTCACCGCACTGGCGCAAGACTACCACGCGAAATTGGCTGAGGAACTCAACTACGTCGGTGTCCTTGCACTCGAATTATTTGTTGTGGGCGACAAACTGCTCGCAAACGAATTTGCGCCACGGGTGCATAACTCCGGCCATTGGACGATAGAAGGTGCAGTAACGAGCCAGTTTGAAAATCACCTGCGCGCAGTGACGAACATGCCATTGGGTGACGCGGCCGCGATCGGCTATATCGCCATGGAAAACCTGATTGGATCCCTGCCCGCTGATCTGCAACTGCTTCGTGACGCCGGTTATAACACGCATGAATACGGCAAATCACCGCGAGCAGGACGCAAATTGGGACACATCACGTTGCTCGCCGGCGACGCCGATAGCCGCGAGCAAAAACTGCAGGCGCTGCATGAAATTATGTCCACTTGATCAATCATCGCCCATTCTCACCGGCGGGTTGGCGGCAGACCCCAAATTGCGGGTAAACTGTACTCCGACACGGTAACCCACGGCAACATAACTAAGGAACCTCTGATCTATTCATGAACTCGTATCTTGGCTCCAGAATATCCAGCTTCGGCGTTGCGAATCTTCGCAATGGCCAGCCATTACGGGCGATCCGCGCCTTGAATCTGAATATTTTGACTCCCAATCTACTTCGTCCAGAATAAATCAGAGGTTCCCTGGAATACAGTCGTCTGCCAGCGATTACAGATCTTCAGAATGTCCTATCTAGAACACTTTAAACTCGAAGAACAGCCCTTTCGGCTGACCCCGGATCCGGACTTTGTGTACTGGAGCAAGCAGCACTCGCGCGCCAAAGCCTACATGGAGTCAACGATCTGGCTCGCCGACGGTTTTGTCGTGATCACGGGTGAAATAGGCTCCGGCAAGACGACCTTGTTGCAATCATTCCTGTCTGAACTCGATGATGATGTCGTGTACGCGGTCGTTTCACAGACCCAGCTGAGTCCCCGCCAGTTTTTGCAAGCCGTTTTGACCGAGTTCGGCTTCAAGCCGTTCAAAATGCATAAAGTCGAACTGCTCGACATGTTGAACATGTTCCTGATTGAGCAATATTCCAACGGCAAAAAAGTCGTCCTGATCGTTGACGAAGCACAGAATCTCAGCGAAAAAGTACTCGAAGAGATTCGCTTGCTGTCCGGCATCGAAACGCACAAGGAAAAAGTCCTGCGAATCATTCTGGCCGGGCAACCTGAACTCAAAGACACGCTGGATAAACCCGGTCTGAAGCAACTGATGCAAAGAGTAAGGCTGAGGTTTCATATCGGTCCGCTGAATAGCCGCGAGATGCGTGAGTACATTGCGCATCGCCTGTCGGTCGCGGGTCGCAGCGACGACGAACTTTTCGATGACGAAACCTATCCTGTGATTTATCGTTACACGGGTGGCGTGCCGCGCATTATCAATACGCTTTGTGACACCGCGCTACTGTGTGCGTTTGCGGACGATCGAGAAATCGTCGGCTTGCCTGACCTGGAGTCAGCCATTGAAGAACTGGGTTGGGAGGAACACGAATCCACCACGGGTCAATTCAAACAGATCACCCAACAAGAACAGGCAAGAGAGAAGCCTGTTTACCTGACCAAAATCGAAGTGCGCAGCGGAGGCAAATCCATATCAGAGCATCACTTCGGAGCAGGTCGGATCATCGCCGGGCGCTCACCGGATAATGAGATCTATATCAAGAGCAAATTTGTCAGTCGCCATCACGCACAGCTGGTCAGTGACGATGACGGCTGCATCGTTGAAGATCTGAACAGCACCAATGGCATTCTGATCGGCGACGAACGCGTTAAGAAATATCGTTTGAAGGACGGTGATGTAATCTCGATGGGTGTTCACGAACTCGTCTACACCGATCTTCGCCAGGCTGGCGCAGAATCCGTTGCCGATCATCCGACCGACGAAGAAGCCATCGGAAATTTGTAGCAGCGGCTGGAAACCACTCCTGCGAACCTATCAATAATTCTGCTTCTGATTCGTGCGCCGTGCATGATCGCGATGATCACGCCGCTTCAGCAGGACCACCAGGCCTGCAACCAGGCAGACCAGACCAACGCTGAAACAAATTTCCGGCCAGTACCAATGATTCAGATACATGGACGCTGCCAGCGATATGGCACCCACTAACAGGTAGAAGTACGGCAGACTTTCGTATATCGGTTTGGACACCCACATGGTGCGGCGCCTCTTGTTCGGGATCAGGGCGTTAATTGTCCGTTTTCACTGCGAAATAGTCCAGCCATCGTGCCTGACGGTGGCAGACCTGGCACGATACATTGTCCGGAAGGCGCTTCCGCGCTCAGCCACGGCCAAACGTAAACAGATGAAAAAGCCTGGATAAAAAAGACTCTGAAAGCCCGTCCACGCTCAGATCCGGCTCAAAATCGCTGCTATCGTTACGAAATCCCTGCACAAACTGCTGCGCTGCCGGATCCATGTCATGCTCTGTTATTGTGTTTTCCAATCCCTTCACCCATCAGCCTTTTTGAGAATGGACTACATTACATTGACTGATATCGATCTGCAGTGAAACCAATCACAAAGTTGACTCCACACCGCGTCATGACTTATGTAACATCAATGGCCGTAGAATCTGCCTGTGTCATGCGGTACCGCCGATCGTGATCTCATCAATTTTGAGGGTCGGTTGCCCAACGCCCACTGGAATTGATTGACCTTCCTTGCCACAAGTACCCACACCACGGTCAAGTTCGAGGTCATTGCCCACCATCGAGATGCGGGCCAGCACGTCGGGGCCATCGCCGATAATCATGGCGCCTTTCACCGGTTCTTTCAGTTTGCCCTTTTCAATGATGTAGGCTTCGCTGGCCGAAAAGACAAATTTGCCGGATGTAATGTCCACTTGGCCGCCGCCGAAATTCGGCGCATACAGCCCATGTTCAACCGAGGCGATAATTTCCTCGGGATCATGCGGGCCGGCCAGCATGTAGGTGTTGGTCATTCGCGGCATGGGTATATGTGCGAATGACTCCCTTCTGCCGTTGCCGGTTGGTTTGACGCCCATCAGTCGGGCATTCAGATTGTCCTGCATATAGCCACGTAAAATACCGTTTTCGATCAGAACATTGTATTGACCCGGCGTCCCCTCATCATCAACCGACAGTGAACCGCGCCGGCCCGGCATCGTACCGTCGTCCACAATGGTGCATAAACTGGATGCAACCCGTTCGCCGATCCGTCCTGAGAAAGCGGATACGCCCTTGCGATTAAAGTCACCTTCAAGTCCGTGTCCTACCGCCTCATGAAGCAAGATTCCCGGCCAGCCGGGACCCAGCACGATGGGCATCGTGCCCGGCGGTGCTGGCACCGCTTCAAACTGGATGCTCGCCTGTCGCACGGCCTCGCGGGCCAATTCCATGGGCAGGTCGCTGTTGAGAAAGTAATCGAGTCCGGCACGCGCTCCAGCACCCGCATAACCCTGCTCGCGGCGCCCGTTCTGCAGCAGAATGACGCTCACATTGAGCCGCACCAGCGGCCGTATGTCGGCAGCCAGCGTCCCATCCGCCGCCGCAATCAAAATAAGATCCTGATTGCTGCTCAGGCTGATCGTCACCTGTTCAACCCGTTTGTCGAGTTGTCGCGTGCGAATGTCGATCTCCGAGATCAGTTTCGTTTTTTGTTCGTCCGTGATGCTGGTGGTTGGGTCGATCGCCGGGTACAGGCTCGCAACCTGTCCCGATGAAGCGATTTGTACAGAGGTGGATTGCCCCTGGCGCGTAATCGCCCGTGCCGCACTCGCTGCCTTCTCAAGCGCCGGCAGAATCATTTCGTCAGTATAGGCAAAGCCGGTCTTCTCCCCGCAGACCACGCGGACACCGACGCCCTGGTCAACACTGAAACTGCCTTCCTTGATAATTCCATCTTCCAGCAACCAGCTCTCTTGTCGGCTCACCTGAAAATAAAGATCGGCAGCATCGACACCGCGTGTGTAGAGTGAACCCAGCGAGCGATTCAAGTCCCCCTCGTCGAGTCCTGACGGAGCCAGTACGGATGACATGACCGTGGTCAGTGCGTTTTCGTTACTCTGTGACAATGTCGTTTTCCTGTTACCGGACCTGCCGGATCACTTTTGCGTTGCCGAACAGCCCGCAAGCTCAAGGCTTGCGGCGAAACGGGCCTCATTGGTCACCTCTACCTCGGGATCGTCGAACGAGCCCTCAATACCGTAGTAGATCTGTCCCATTTCCTGCAACGGCTTTTTGAAAATCTGCGAAAAAATAAGCAATGCTGCAGCAACTTGCGGACCGGCGACCACAACGCCCACAAGTGGCAGGGTATTGCCGACGTTCGCACTCACTATCGCCGTCTGTTCGTAGTCCCGGGTCGCCAGACCCACTCGCCCGGCAATGCCGATATCCGCGGCAGGACTATCAAGCGACAGATTGCAAGTATAAGCATTTCCGTTCTCAATATGAAAAGTACCGAGTATGGCATCGAAGCCAAAACCTTTTTCCAGCACATCGCTGAAATCGAGCGACAAGCGCCGCGGCAAAGCGACAACACTCATCAGGCCGAAGATACGGCCCGCACCCGGCTCCACTTCGATCAACTGACCCGCGCCAAAGCGAACCACAACCTCACCCTCAAGATCATCCAGAAAATCTTCCCGCGGCCCACCCGGCCAGCTGACTTCGATGTCCATTTCCATGTCATCGCTGTCGATGCCCGGCGTATAATCCAGACGGCGCATGGTCTCCATGACGTTGCGACTCTTCAGCTTGCCCGTCAGATAGCTGCTCTGGCCGGCTTCCGTTTGCGAATCCACGACCCAACCGGCATCCGCTACGATCGAAAAACTCTCGTCCGTCACTGTCAGCCCGGTTGCACGCAACCCATCTGCTGTGCGCTTGAACTCTGCCTCCACGGCTCCCAGATGACGGTTGCCGAGCGCAAACTCACTTGCCTTTATCGAAATAGCGGCAAGCGTGCGTGGATCAAGATGATCGGCGACACCGCCGGGCTCATCACTGCCGGGCAGCGTCAGAACATTCATGTCCAGCACGATGGGCCGGTCACCGGGCAGATTGTAGGGGATTGTCACTGAGCCATCCACCTGTGCCCCCTCAACCTGCACCAGCCACTCGTCAGCACCGCGGTCAACAATCACGCGGTGATCCTGCAAATGCTGACCAAAGAGATACAGATTATCGATCGCCAGATCGATGGAACGGATGCGGTCCCCGATCCGCACACTGCCGGCATCGCCCTCAGTCCCGGCAATGGACAGCCATTCATGCAGGCGAATTTCATCGGTTTGACCCTGAATGTGCATGCCACGAGTCTCAGGCAAATCCGGGTATCCGCCGCCGACCGAAAGGGCACCACGATCGAAGTCCCAGCCGGCGCTGTCAGCACGGAAATCCATGCTCCATTTAAGATCGTCCCCCAGGCTGCCGTGCGACACGATATGACCTGCCGCCACGAATTCGATCAGCGCCGCCAACGGGCGAACCTCTTCAGATGCCTTCGTCAGGGGGGCGGGCAAATCAATGCCGATGCCGACGAGATTGCTGCTAATCGCAATTTGCAGTGGCGCAGGTTCAGTCAGGTCGGCTCGCGGGAAAAGCAAGTTTGCCCGATACTCGCTCGAACCACTCACCGTATCGCCAAGCGGCACACCCAGTTCTTCGCTCAACCCTGCTGCGGTCACCGTTCCCGTCACGCTGACGACGACACTGATTGACGGCATGTCCTCGCCGGCATTTGTCACTTCAATATCCACCTGTTGACCCAGAAACTGGCCAAACAGGGACTCTGAACTGATTGAATCACGTGTAATGGTCACGATGCCGTTCAGATTGGTCACGGCTGCCGGGAAACCGGCGACGCTGATGGAACCGCCACTGGATTGAATGCGCGTCGTGAACTCGTAGTCATCGCGGTCCCGCATCGGGTATCGCAGCGACAAATGGAATGATGCGTCACCGCTGACTTGCACGTTGTCGAGTTGCCCGCCAAATACGGCAGCAATGGGACTCCTGCGCGAAAAATCGCGGATTGAGGCGAGCGTGCCGGTCGCGAACGCATCGATCGTCAACACAGGATCACGTAAATCAAGTATCTCGATGCGTGCATTGGCGATCTTGTTGCCCGCATTGATCGCTATGTTTCTGTCGGACAGGAGATGCGTGCCATCAACAACCAGATCCAGGCTTCTCAACTCCGCTGCCGGCCAGCTTTTGTGGTATTTCAGGATCGCGTTTTCAAGATGCGCCTCAACCCGAAAACGCCCCTCACCGTTATCGAAAGGAAATTTGTCCAGAGGGCCCGTCAGCACGGTCGTCCCCTTGGTAACAACACCGGATACGAGTGCATCGTTCAGCCATCGGTACAACGCAGGACTCATTATTTCGCCGGGCAGGAAACGCTTGACCGATGCGATATCATTAATGCTCCAGCGGCTCTCAAAATCCACCACGGGGGCCGACCCATCGGCCGGAATACGAACCTGCAGGCTGCTTTGACTATCGAAGTCCGCATTGCGGAGACGCACGCTGTCCGACAGCACAATGATGCCGTCGCTGCTTCTGCGCCAAATGACCGTACCAATAGCATCGTCGAAGACCAGCGTTTCAGATACGTATTGCGGTACGTCAATCCTCAGGTTACTGGCATCGAATTCGAGTCTTCCGCCCGTGCGGTTGGCGCGAAGGCTGCCCGTGAAACCGCGTATACCCGGGAGTTTGTCGCTGCCCGTCATGCCGGCATCCGTGAGTTGAACCGAGACATTAAATCGATACTGTTCGGATCCCAGACCAACAATGTCCGCCCGCAATTCCCGCAGCTCTCCGGTAGGACTGAAACGTTCGTAGAGCGCACGCGTCTCTTCAGGCAACCACGGCAAAAGATAACGAAGATCGTCGAACCTGACGTAGGAAGCATTGGCAACGATCGCTGCAACCGTATTCTCGTCCTCTCCCGGACTCACCTGGATCTGGATACTGGAGGCCGGCCATTCATTGTCCACGGTCCGCATGCGGAAGTTCTCTGCGGCAAGCAGCCAGCCGTCATCGTCGCGTGAATACTCAATGCGTCCCTCTACGTCAAAAGGAATGCCCTGTTGCGTGCCGTCGACCGAAAGATTGTCGATAACCAGGTTCGCGGTCGCTTTATCCAGACCCGCATTCGTCAACTCCATCCACAAACTGATATCGGCTGTGCCGCTGGTAATCGTTGCCATGTCCATCAGTCCCAACCGCGACCAACTGGGCAATTCAAGCGAACGACCATCCACGAACACCTGCCAGATTGTCTTACCCTGGCCATCACCGATACGCTGGTTTGCCGATATGTCGAGCCGCTTGCCGAAATCATCGGGTAAATCCAGTGACGCCTCGATACGCAATTCATCCTCGTCACGCGATATCTCGACCAGGTCGATACGAAACGATTGCGCTTGTCCGGCTTCCCGCTGATAACGGATCGTTATGTCCTGGCCGATAAATTCCATGTCACCGGCTTTCTCTGTCCGTACCGGCACCAGCGCGGCAAGATCTTCAATCGTCATGCCTTGAATCAGCAGGTCACCATCGAGGGAATGCTGCAAATCGAGCGTCGTGCCCTGCACGACAATCCGATCGACCACTAGCTTGCGATCCAGCAGCAAGCGAATCAGGCCGACACCCACACTGATCTCGCTCGCTTCGATCAAGGGCTCGTCCGATCCCGCCAAGGTCAGTGCGGCATCGTAAAAATTGAGTTCGGGCCCGCTCAGGCGCCAACGCGCATTCATCGCCGAGAACTCGACCTGCATCCCGATCGCCTGATCCGCCCAACGCTTGATATCTTCCTGGTATTCCGGGAGCTTCGGCAGCAACAGGCGAAACAAACCGACCGCAATCGCAAGCACAATGACCGATCCGGCGCCGGTATAGGCCAGAAACTTTAAAATGCGGCGTAGCAGTTGCTTCATGTCGAAAAACCGGGCTCCATCGGTAAGTGTTCTATATCAGTACTACGTCAAACTGATCCTGCAGATACAAAGACTCCGGCTGCAAGCGAATGGTCTTGCCTATTTGCTCTTCAATTTCCGCCAATCCCTTGGCTTCGTCATCGAGCAGCAAATCGATGACATCCTGATGTGCCAGCACCAGGGCCTCATCAAAGGTGAACTGCCGGTGTTGTCGCAGGATTTCCCGAAAAATCTCAAAACAAACCGATGCGGCCGTCATCACAAAGCCTTGCCCGACACAGTTTGGACATTCTTCACACAATATCTGCTGCAAACTCCTGCGAGTTCGTTTGCGCGTCATCTCCACGAGGCCCAGTGGTGACACCGGCATGATCTGGTGACGCGCATGATCACTCGCCATGGACGATTCGAATACCTCCATGACACGCTGGCGATGCCCCGCCTCCTCCATGTCGATAAAATCAATGATAATAATACCGCCCAGATTCCTTAGTCTGAGTTGCCGCGCAATCGCTACGGCGGCTTCAAGATTCGTCCGGTAGATGGTGTCCTCAAGATTGCGATGACCGACGTATCCGCCAGTATTCACATCCACCGTGGTCAGGGCCTCTGTTTGATCGAAGATGAGGTAGCCACCCGATTTCAGGGGGAAACTCCTGTCCAGCGCCTTGCGTATTTCGTCTTCTGTGCCGTGCAGATCGAAAATCGGGCGGCGCCGCGTATACAGCTCGATCATCGGTTCAATTTCGGGTAGAAAACTCGCGGCGAACGCTTTCATCTTGTGAAAATCATCGCTCGAGTCCACCAGAATTCTTTCCACCTCACTCGTGACGAGATCCCGCAGCAAACGCATTGGCAACGGAAGATCCTCATGAATCAATGACTTTACCTTGCCCTTGCTGCACTCAACCTGAACGACCGACCAGAGTTTGCGCAGAAACTTGAGATCGGCTCGGAGCGCCTCACGGCTCGCGCCATCGGCAGCCGTTCTGACGATGACTCCCCCTTGCGCATCCTCTTCGTCAAGCAGCTCCGTGGCAAGAGCCCGCAAACGCTCGCGCTCGGCGTCATCTTCGATGCGAGCCGAAACACCTACACCGACGCCGTTCGGCAAGAGCACCAGAAATCTCGATGGCAATGTTATGAAAGTAGTCAGCCTCGCGCCCTTCGTGCCCAATGGGTCTTTCAGGACCTGGACCACGACCTCTTCACCTTCACGGATCAGGTCGCGGATCTCTGGCAGTGACTCGGCCTCGTCGTTATCTGTGAGACCTGAATTTCGCTGTGCGATTCCCGATACATGCAGAAAAGCGGTACGGCTCAGGCCGATGTCGATGAATGCGGCTTGCATGCCCGGCAGAACCCGCGACACGGACCCTTTGTAAATATTGCTGACCAGACCGCGACGTGCGGCGCGTTCCACGAATACCTCCTGCAGAACACCGTTCTCCAGCAATGCCACCCGCACCTCCCGTGGCGTGATATTCACCAGGATTTCTTCTTTTGACGACTCTTCTGTCACTGTGTTTCTGTTCCAGTGGGTGCCAACACATGGATGCCCGTTTCACGGAGCAGCCTGGCGGTCTCAAAAACCGGCAGCCCTACCACTCCTGAATAGCTGCCGAACAGGGACTCAACGAAAATACCACCCTTGCCCTGAATAGCGTAGGCCCCTGCTTTGTCACGAGGTTCCCCACTCTGCCAGTATTGCGCGGCCTCGTCCGGGTTGATTGCGCGAAATCGAACGATGGACTCGGATACTGCCGTACTGAGCTCGCCGTGGTGCAACACTGCGACCGCGGTCACCACCGAGTGGCTCTGCTCAGACAGCTCGGCCAGCATGTGCAGCGCGTCGCGTTGGGAGCCGGGTTTGCCAAATACTGCATCACCCAATGTGACCACAGTGTCTGCTGCCAGGATTACGGTGCCACAACTGATATCGAGCTCAGCAGCCTTGGCTTTAGCGACCGCCAACCGCAATGCCATGCTATCGCCCGCTTCGCCGTCGAGTCTTTGCTCGTCGACATCGACGCCGGCGAAGGTGAAATGCAGACCCAGTGATTGCAGAATCTCCCGTCGACGCGGCGATGCCGATGCCAGATGCAGTACGTTGTCAGTCATGCATTACTCTGCCAGCCGATGAATCAGGCACGGTGATAGGGATGCCCGGTACTCACGGTCCATGCACGATACAGTTGTTCCACGAACAGAACCCGGGCGAGCCCATGCGGCAGCGTCAATCTGGACAGTGACCAGCTCAGGTCTGCGCGCTGCAAACAGGACTTCGCAAGCCCATCCGGACCGCCAATCAGGAACGTGAGGTCGCGCGCGGCAGTCTGCCAGTCGTTCAATTTGTGCCCCAGTTCAACGCTGGAGAATTGTGTGCCCCGTTCCTCAAGAGCGACCACAAACTCGGCATCCCTGATCTCGGCCAGAATCTTTCGACCCTCTGCTTCGACGGCAGAGGCCGCATCCTGATGTTTGCTGCGCCGACCGCCCGCCATGGCGTGCAAGCGAAACTTCCATTGCCGCGGTAGCCGCTGCGCGTATTCATCAAATGCCTCGTCGACCCAGCCCGGCTGGCGATCGCCGATTGCAATGAGACGGATATGCACGAATCACGCGTCTTTCGCGGCAACCTTGGGACTGGGGCGAAACGACCACAGTTTTTCCAGATTGTAGAATTCCCGTACGCGCGGCAACATCACATGCACCAGCGCATCCTGCAGATCCAGCAGCACCCATTCGCTGCCTTCCTCACCCTCGATACCGATCGGCTTGTGACCTGCCTCACGCGTCTTGTCAGCGACGGCATGAGCCAGCGCACGCACGTGCCGGGTCGACGTGCCACTCGCAACCACCATGTAGTCCGTCATCGTCGTCAGGTCGCGCACGTCCAGTTTGACGATGTCCGTGGCTTTTCCATCGTCCAGCGTCTCGATGATCAGATCGCACAGTTCTTGGCTATTCATTCACTCTTCCGTATTTATTGGTTTGCATGCAACTCATCCGGGTCTGCGGACGCCGCGGCCGCCTGGTAGCAGCCGCTCTCCTCGATAATCTGGCGCACGGCGTCCGGCATCAGGAAGCGTGGGTCGCGACCCGCGGCAATCAACTCGCGGATTTCCGTCGACGATATCTCAAGCTGTGTCACGTCGTGCACGAATATATGGCCTGACCGGGTCTTGTGCAGGTCATTGATCCGATGCGTGCCACAGTCCGCCAGCATATCACCCAACGCTCCCATATCGGGCGCCCGCCAACCCGGGCGATGTGCTACGACAATATGAGCCAGTGGCAGAATCTCGCGCCATTTATGCCACTTCGGCAGGCCGAGGAAGGCGTCCATGCCGATAATCAATGCGATGGACCGTAACGGAAATTCGCTACGCAGGGCAGACAACGTGTCCACTGTGTAAGACGGGCCCGCGCGCAAAAGTTCCCGGTCGTCCACGCTGAACCCACGCTGACCGTCGGTAGCGGCGCGAACCATTGCCAGGCGCAAATCCGCATCCGCGCAGGTTGCACCACGGTGCGGCGGGTCGCCGCAGGGCATGAACGAGACCTCGCCAAAGCGCAGCGATTGCAGCATCTCGAAAGCCGTGCGCAGATGGCCGTAGTGAATCGGATCGAAGGTTCCGCCAAAAATACCCAGCGGGCTTGCAACTTGCTGGTTCATGATTGCCGGGCCGCCGATAACTGCCAGACGATATTGGTTGCCAGTTGCCACTTGTCACCCGCCGCTTGTCCTTTGGCCACGGCATCCGCATGTTGGCTCGCCTGGATCAGCCAATAGACATCCCTGGCTCGATGCCGGTTGATGCAAGTTCTGAACAGATTTTCACGACTTCGCCAGACCCTGGCTTTTTGCAAGGCGGCAGCCAGGTTTTGACCCGCCTCAACGCTGGCTTGCAGTTTGGCCAGCACGCGCAGTTCGCGCGTCAGCGCCCAGATGACTACCACTGCGTCGACGCCCTCAGCGCGTATCCCACTCAGGATCCGCAGGGCGCGCTTTGGATCGCCGCCAAGTGCCGCATCGACCAGTTGGTACACGTCGTATCGGCTGCTATCGACCACCGCCATATTGACGTCATCGGCGGTCACCGTACCTTCACCCAGCAGCAAGCGCAGTTTCTCTATTTCCTGCTGGGCGGCCAGCAAATTGCCTTCGACCCGGTCGGCAATAATTCGCACCGCCTCCCGATCCGGCTGGAGACCCAGCTTTTTCATGCGGGCGGCGATCCATGCGGGCAACTCACGCAAAGCCACCGGCCAGACCTGCACAAACGCGCCCTTTGCCTCGAGTGACCTGACCCATTTTGAATTCGTGGTGCGCTTGTCTAATTTTGGTGCACTGATCAGGAACAGCAGGTCGCCGCCCGCCTTCTCGGCCAGTTCTGCAATAGCGGCACCCCCGTCAATTCCAGGCTTGCCGGTGGTCAACCTTAGCTCGACAATGCGCTTCTGTGCGAACAGCGATAAATTGTTATCTGCGTCGGCCAGTTCCTGCCAATTGAATCCTTGCATCTGCACATGCAGGTCGCGGCTGTCGAAGCCATTCTCACGCGCCGACTTGCGGATGGCATCGAGAGCCTCCTGGACAAGCAGTAACTCATCACCGGCGATCAGGTAACAGGGCAACAGATTCTGTTCGAGATGGCGGGAGAGATTATTGGCAGGGATTTTCACGCAGAAAACATGTGTTGAGTGTCACTGGCAGTCTGTCTCACGTCAGGACAACTGCTCCAGGCCGATCGATTCGCCCTCCAGCAGGACCGGTATGCCGTCGTTGACGGGGTACAGCAACTTGGCATCATCCGTCATCAGCGCCTCTGCCAGGGATTCTGACAGCACACTGCCATCCCTGTTGGATAGCTCGCCGGCATCGATAGCGGCATTCACCTTTTTCAACATATCCGGGCGGGCCAGCGACAGACCCTGGTGCGTCACGGGGCAGCACAAAATTGACAATAGCTTCTTATCCATGGGCTTATTTCACCAAAACCTTTAATAACAGTAAGTTGCAGGTAATTCTGTTATGTTATACTATTCTCATCTGGTTGACACGGCGCGATGCGACATCACTCACGGGTCAATCGAAGAACCAAGCTGAGAGCATAGCGGCAAGTGGCCACGGATAACAGCGCTTCACAAATGACTGAAATACTGGATCGGATCGGCATCCTGCTGTCCGGTCTGTGCCTGGTGCATTGCCTGGCCTTGCCGCTGTTGATTACCGCGGCACCGTTTCTGGGTCAGTTTGCTGAAGGCCATCTGCATGCGCAGATGCTGGTCGTCGTCATCCCGTTGAGCACGGGCGCCCTCGCCCTTGGCTTCCGCCGCCATCGAAATGGGCAGATCATCGCGGCCGGGCTTGTCGGCATGCTGCTGCTCACGCTCGGCGGAACCCTGATGCACGAGCAGTTCGGCATCGTTGCCGATCGGACATTCACCATGTCGGGCGCGATCATCCTGGCAATCAGTCACTGGTTCAACAGTCGCGCCGGACGCCAGTGCAAACCCTGCCCTACTGCAAACTAAACTTCGTCAAGGAGATTTGACGGAGGCCAGAATCGACTTGGGGCCGCGCCTCAGGTGACGCTCCTACAAGTTTTCTATTGGCACTCCTGTAGGATCGTCACCTGAGGCGCGACCGGCAGGGTCAGGCAGCACTATCAACCCGAAAATATCACATTGACGGATCACTAGCCTTGGTTGTTCTGTAGAAACTTCACCAGTTCGTCATGCTGTAACTGCAATGCAACCTGCAGCGCTCTTTCCCGGTCTCCCGGCAAGGGCTTGAATCGCTCGTTTTCCAGACGGCAACGCGCAATCAGTTTCAGGACGTCCGTTTTTGCATCGACATCCAGCAAATAGGTGAGATACCGCTGCGCGAAAAAAAGAGCATCGTCTTTCGCTTCCCAATTGAGCATTTCATCGAAAAACCAGCGGTAGTCGCGAGCCGGTTCGGGTGAGGCATCGATATACGTCTGCAGGTGTGCAAGTCCGCCGGCACGGTCATTTCTGCTGATAAAGCCATAAGCGTGACCCAGGACTTGTGTTCGTTCCGCATCGGTACGAGCCCCAACTTCGTCAGGGGTCAGCTCAACGGCATCCGCAATTGACACCATGGCAACTGCATTGCTTCGTCCGGCAACCGCCCCGGTAAATGTGAAGAACAGGAACAGTGAATAGATTCCCGCAATTTCTATCGTGAACCCGGGTAGACCGACAGCCCGCAGGAGCGCCGGCACGCCGATAACGAAAAACGCCATGACCACGAAAATCAACGCATAGTCCAGGCCACACAAGCGTATCAGACGTATCCAGGCAATCGGGTTCAGTCCCTGCAGCGGCGAGCGCGTGATGGCCAGAATGGCTGATGATGCCGGCAAAATCAGCAGGAATCCCAGACCAAAAAACATTGCAGCGGTCGGTGAAAGGTTTTTCGCGAGCAGAACCTCACCCCAGATGACGGCCATGATCAATATCAATGGGATCAGGCTCCAGAGATTCTCGGCCAAACCGAATAGTTCCGCGGCCAGTGCCGGTGCTTCACGATGGGCAGCGCGCGCCTCCAGCAAGTACAGCAAATAGCGGAATAATGGCGGCAGAATGATGAACCAGAGGAACAAACCATATAATCGACCCCAGGCCGCCAGACTGCCCAGCAAAAAGAACATGATCATGGCGCGCAGCGCCGCCATCTCGGTGAACGGATAGGCGATCTCGCGCAGAATGTCAGCGGGCTTCATCATGACCGTTGTGCGGCACCTCCTCCTCAGGCACGGGATCATAGCCAGAGTCACCCCAGGGATGACAACGGCCAATTCGCCTGACCGCCAGCATGCCGCCTTTGAACGCGCCGTAGCGGCGCAGTGCCTCCGCAGCATAGGCCGAACAGGTGGGATGGTAACGGCAGTTGGCGCCAATGAGTGGAGAAATGACATTGCGATACAGCCACACCAGACCGAGCAGCGGCCACGCCAGGATTGTGGCTATGGGATGGGCCTTCACGCGGCCTGCAAAGCGTCTGCCGCGTATCGCTGAATGGCCTGCAGCATTGCGGCCAGGCCATTACTTCGCGTTAGACTAAGGTGCTGTTCGAGTTGCAATGCGCCGACAAACTTCGCCGGTGTCGCAACAATATCCGCTGGCTTCTTGCCACTGTAGATACGCAGCAGGATCGCGATCAGGCCGGACACAATGGCCGCATCGCTAATCGCGCGAAAATTCAGCAACTCGCCATCGCGTTCGGCAACCAGCCAAACCTGCGACTGGCAGCCACGGATCTTGTTCTCCTCGCTGCGCGCTGACTCGGGCAGATCAGGCAACCGTCGGCCGAGATCGATCAGGTACTGATATCGATCCATCCAGTTATCGAAGAACGCAAACTCCTCAATAATTTCCTGCTGTGCTTTCTCGACGTCGTTCATGGGTAAATGAGCACTGCGCTACGCACTGCGGCGCCAGCGGGTTCCATCGGCACCGTCCTCGATGGTGATGCCGGCGGCCGCAAGCCGGTCGCGAATACCGTCAGCGAGTACGAAATCCTTGTTCATGCGCGCATCTTCACGCTCTTGCAGCAAACCATCAATATCTTCACCGGACAGTTCCCCGTCCGCGCCACTCGCGAACCAGTCTTCCGCTTCACCTTGCATCAGACCCATCAGTTCCCCCGCCGCCAGGAGACCGGCAGCCAGTGACTGCCGTTCGGTCTCGTCTTTTGCCTTATTCAGCTTTTTGGCCAACGCAAACATCTCGGCCAGCGCCTTCGGTGTATTCAGGTCATCCTCAAGCGCTGCCATAAACGCCTTGGGTGGCGCCGCATCCTGCCGCAATTGCGTGTCAATATCGATCCCGCGCACCGCCCCATACAGCCGATCCAGCATGCGTCGTGCCGCCTCAAGCGTGCTGTCGGACCAGTCCAGTGGCTGCCGGTAATGGGCACTGAGCAATGCCAGACGAATCACCTCGCCCGGATTCGTTCTGACCATATCGTGTACCAGCAACACATTGCCAAGCGACTTGGACATCTTCGTACTGTCGATGCTGAGAAACCCGTTGTGCAACCAGTAATGGGCGAAGGGCTCACCACCATGGGCGCAAGTACTCTGCGCGACTTCGTTCTCGTGATGCGGGAAGACAAGATCCTGACCACCCGCATGAATATCAATGGTCGGTCCCAGGTGTTTTTCCGCCATTGCGGAACACTCGATGTGCCAGCCCGGACGGCCCCGGCCCCATGGCGAATCCCAGCCCGGCAACTCCGGCGGCGACGGTTTCCAAAGCACGAAATCGCCGGGTGCTCTTTTGTAGGGGGCAACCTCGACCCGGGCACCGGCCAGCATTTGCCGAAGATCGCGACGAGACAGTTTGCCGTAATCGTCGAACGACGCCACATCAAAAAGCACATGACTCTCGGCCTCATAGGCAAAGCCCTTGTCGATCAAAGTGGTTATCATCTCGACCATCTCGGCGATGTGCTCGGTCGCACGCGGCTCGATATCCGGCGACTGTACACCCAACGCGCCCATATCATCGACGTACGCCCGAATATAGTGCGCCGTAATTTCCCCGATCGGCTTGCCCGTCTCAATAGCCGCTGCATTGATCTTGTCGTCAACGTCGGTGAAGTTTCGCGCGAACGTGAGTTCATAACTGCGCCGCAACAACCGTGCCAGCAAATCGAATACCACCGCTGGCCGGGCATTACCGATATGGGCATAGTTATAGACCGTGGGCCCGCACAGGTACATCGTAACCTTGCCAGCAACCAGCGGTTCGAACAGAACCTTCTTGCCCCTCATCGTGTCGTGTAAATGTAACGCCATGGAATAATCTTTGCCTTTGCAGGAGACCTATCTTAATCAATCCGCAATGATAGCAACAATCTTCAATATCCAAACGCGGTGGGTCACGGAAGATCGCCCACAGGAACGCAGCCCTAGCCCGGACTATTCAGTAGAGTCGACGACTGGCGCGGTAACCGTAGATGATGGGGGTAACTGTTGCCGGCGGCTTTCGCCCCTGCCGGTGTCTCACTCCACATCATAGCCCCGTTTCCAGTCGCCGCTCGGCGAACCGGACG
>JADFNG010000061.1 GCA_022563505.1 Pseudomonadota bacterium
ACCAACATATGCATCAAACTGACATGAACACCCGCGCGAATTTCACCATCGCCGGTGCCGGCCCTGTGGGTGCGTTGCTGGCCGTGGTCCTGGGACGACGCGGCTACAAAGTCGATCTCTTCGAGGCGCGGCCCGATTCAAGAGAAACCAGCGTCTACCAGGGCAAGTCAATCAACATTGCATTATCGGATCGCGGCTGGCGCGCCATGGAGTCGATTGGCATCGACGCAGAAATACGCGAGGACGCCATCGCCATGAAGCGTCGCGTCATTCACGATGCGAATGGCAATCTCACCTATCAGCCATACGGGAAGGAGGGCCAGGCAATCTGGTCTGTTTCTCGCAGTGGCATCAACGAACGATTGCTGACACTCGCAGAAGCGGAAGCCAACGTCAGCGTGAATTTCGAACACAAACTGGTCGGGCTAGACTTTGCCACGGCGACAGCCGAGTTTCGCAAAGCCGACGGCAGCGTTGCGCACATCGAAGCGGACTACCTGTTCGGTGCAGACGGTGCGTATTCCAAAGTCCGTCGACTGGCTCACGACACGCCCCGATTCAGCTACAGCCAGTCCTACATGCCACAGTGCTACATCGAACTCAATATACCGGCAAATAAAGATGGCTCGCATCAATTGGAAAAAAATGCACTGCACATCTGGCCGCGTAAACGATTCATGCTGATCGCCCTGCCCAATCCGGATGGCAGCTTCACTTGCACGCTGTTCCTGAATTTCGAAGGCACACCGTCATTCGAAGCCTTGCATAGCCGCGAAGACGTCGAAGAATTCTTCAATGGCTTCTTTCCTGACGCGATGTCGTATCTGCAAAATCCCGTCGATGAATTCATGCGAAAGACCGCGGCACCCCTGTTCCTCGTCCATATCTACCCATGGACAATCGCGAACAAGGTCGGCCTGATTGGTGATGCGGCTCACGCAATCGTGCCTTTCTATGGCCAGGGCATGAACTGCGGATTCGAGGATTGCAGGGCATTGAACGACTTGATCGAAAGTTGCGACCACGACTGGAGCCGTATTTTTCCGGCCTACGAACAAGCCAGAAAGCCCAATGGCGATGCGATTGCCGAGCTGTCAAAACGTAACTTCGTCGAAATGAGCGAACTTTCCGGCGACGAAAGTTTTCAGCTCAGGAAGAAAATCGAAGCGAAATTCCAGGATATGTATCCAGACCTTTGGACCCCGCTGTATTCAATGGTGACCTTTTCACCGGAAACGCCGTACTCGGTAGCACTGGAAACCGGCGATCGGCAAAAACACATTATGGACGAGATCATGCAACTAGAGCACATCGAGTCGCAGTGGCAACAGCCCCATGTGTATGAAACACTGCACAAGCTGGCACTGGAACACCTGGGAGCCTGGCAATGAGTTCCGACAACAAGAATTTCAGGGAAGTGGAAGACAGCATCCATACGGACATGAAGGGTCGCATGAGTTACGGCGACTATTTGAACCTCGATGTCGTATTGAGTGCACAGACGACTGTGTCCTCTCAACACGATGAAATGCTGTTCATCATTATTCACCAGGCCAGCGAGCTTTGGCTCAAGCTGGCGGCACACGAGCTCGCTGCGGCGATCAACTATGTGAAGGGATCTGATTTCCGGCAAGCTTTCAAGGTCATTGCCCGGGTGAAGCAGATATTGAATCAGCTCACGCATTCATGGGACATTCTCTCCACGCTGACGCCGGTCGATTACATCAAGTTTCGTCCGTCACTGGGCAGTGCCTCCGGCTTTCAGTCCTACGGCTACCGACGACTGGAATTTCTGCTCGGCAACAAGAACGCCGATTCGATCAAAGTTCATGAGGGGAATCCGGTCGTAGCCGAGGAATTGCACGCACTCCTCAAGCGTCCGAGTTTGTATGACGAAGTAATCCGCAAACTCAAGGAATCGGGCTTCGACATAGACGCCTCGGTACTGGAGCGCGATTTTTCGGCACCTTACCAGGCCAACGAGTCCGTCAAGAACGCCTGGCTGCAAATCTACCGAAACTCGGACAAGCATTTCGAATTTTATGAACTCGCCGAGAAGCTGGTCGACATCGAAGATGCATTTCAACAATGGCGCTTCAAGCACATGTACACCGTACAACGGATTATCGGGCTTCGCCGCGGCACCGGAGGCTCCTCCGGCGTACCCTTCCTGAAGAAAGCACTCGATACGAGTTTCTTTCCGGAGCTTCTCGACCTGCGAACCGATCTCTAGTTATCAGCGTTGACAGCGATGCCGATATATTCGTCGTTCGACCAGGTGACCCTTGACCGGGAATACTCGCCGAGTAGCTGCGTCGACGACATCAATGTCTATATATTCGAATATCTTCGTGGCAGCCGCGAAGCCAAAAAAGCGGCAATTGAACAAGGATCCGGTCTATTCGATCTCGCCTATGGAACCAGCGGCGATGAGATTCTGGATCTGTTTCTTCCCGGTGCTGCCGGCCCGGCGCCATTGCAAGTCTACATTCACGGCGGCTATTGGCAGGATCTAAGCAAGGAAGCGTCATCGTTTGCCGCACCGTTGTTTCAGCAACAAGGCAGTTTCTTTGCGGCACTCAACTACGCACTTGCCCCTGCCGTCGGATTGAGCGAAATTGTCGCTCAGAATCGTCGTGCCATCGCCTGGCTTTACCAGCAAGCTGACCAGTGGGGTATTGATCGCGACAAAATTCATGTGTCGGGCAGCTCCGCCGGTGCGCACCTGGCGATGATGATGTTGTCGACTGATTGGACGCAATACGGGCTACCGAAAGATGCCATCAAGGGGGTCTGCGCCGTCAGCGGTATTTATGACCTCGAGCCCATTCGATTGTCGTACGTGAACGAAGCGCTCGAAATGGATGCCGGGGAGGCCGCTGCCAATAGTCCGATGAAACAGCCTATTCGTAATCAGTGTCCGATAATCCTGGCTTACGGCGATAACGAAACTAATGAATTCAAACGGCAAACTGATGAGTATCGAGAGCTCCTGCTAGCCACAAATGAGACAGTCAGTTTCAATCAAATAAAAGACCGAAATCACTTCGATGTCATTCTGGACCTGATGGATGCCGATACGTGGCTATCGCAACAGATTTTACAGCAGATGGAATTGAACTAGCCGCCAGCATCGTCGTATTTTCGAGTGGATACGTGGCGCCTGAGCCTGTCGGTCGCGCCTCAGGTGACACTCCTACAAATCATCTATCGGCACTTCTGTAGGAGCGTCTCCTGAGGCGCGACCCCAAGTCGATTCTGGCAGCCATTAAAATCGCATTGCCGGCATACCCGACCCGGCTAGCCCGTCAGCCACCGATCAATCGTGCCCCACAGCCATTCCTTCAAGTGCTGCAGCCTGGATCGCCGCAGCCACAGCTTGTAGTGTATCTCTTCGCTACGATCAAAATCGTCGAGTAACATCTCCCTGACGTCCGC
Source organism: Pseudomonadota bacterium (assembly GCA_022563505.1). Taxonomy (GTDB): domain Bacteria; phylum Pseudomonadota; class Gammaproteobacteria; order Steroidobacterales; family Woeseiaceae; genus JAADHU01. The sequence goes on from JADFNG010000061.1 coordinate 3,439, forward strand.
GGCCAGAGCAGCATCTTTGGCTTCCTGATTGGCTTCCAGATTCCAGCGAAAATTCCAGCGATCCATGTTGCTCGAACCGATAGTGCACCAGTCATCGATCAGTACAACCTTGGAGTGCATGAAATGTTTCTGATATTCGAATATGCGCACACCGTGCCTGAGCAAACGTGCGTAGTAACGGCGACTCGCATGACGCACAGCCGGATGGTCCGTGACCGGACCGGGCAAGAGCAAACGTACATCCTTCCCTTGATACGCGGCCCGGCGTAAAGCGCGGCGAATTTTCGCCGAAGGAATAAAATAAGCCGATGCCAGCCAGACGCGTTGTTGGCCCCGCCTGATCTGATTCAGCAACGCTTTCTTGAGTTGCAAACGAACGCCACCGCTGGTGTATGCGAGCCGACCTGCTGTACCACCCGTCTGTGATACCGGCAGCGGCTCTGGCACATTCGGGTTTTCAGACCACCGCAGCATGTTATGAGTGAACAACGTCTGCCAATCAGCGGCAGTAGATCCGGAGACTTCCAGCATACAATCTCGCCAGGCTCTGTCGCCAACGAATGAGTCAGAAATTCCCGCTCCTCCCACATAGACGGATTGCCCATCTACAATCAGGAACTTGCGATGAGTCCGAAACAAGTTGTATTTGAATCTTCGACCAAACAGCTCGAAGCGCAGCGGGTTATAGAAAGCCAGTTGTACACCCCCTTCAATCAGGCGATCTCGATCGTGCATCAGGAGGCCGCGAGAACCAAAACCATCCACCAGCAATTGAACGCTGACTTTCCGTTTTGCTGCACGAAGGAATGCGTCAATGAAATCGTCGGCCACGTCGCCGGATTCCATGATGTACATTTCCAGCAGTACATGACTCGCGGCGGCGTCAATTGCCTCCAGCATCGCCGGGAAAAATTGTGCACCATTGATCAGCAATCGATAATGCTGACCCGGCCGCCAGGGAAATACCTCAGTAAATTTGCTTGGATCAAGTTCCATCTACGCAGATTCTACTTTGATTTGGATAGCCAGAACCACCAGACAATAAATCCGATCAACGCCAGCCCGGCCATATTCATGATGACGGTATCCATTACTGCTGCGACCTCGGTTTGAACCGTCGCAAGCGATTTGCATTCGTCACAACCGTCAGTGATGACATCGCCATGGCCGCACCCGCAATCATGGGATTGAGCAACATGCCGATGAACGGATAAAGCACCCCCGCGGCGACCGGGATGCCGAGAGAATTATAAACAAAGGCCCCGAATAGATTCTGTTTGATATTGCGTACTGTCGCCCTCGAAATGGCAATGGCATCCACAACACCAAGCAGCGAACCGCGCATCAGCGTGATGTCGGCACTCTCGATCGCGACGTCCGTGCCTGTCCCAAGCGCAAAGCCTACATCAGCGCGGGCCAGTGCCGGCGCGTCGTTGATGCCGTCCCCTACCATGCCGACCGATTCCCCTTGAGCCTGCAATGCAGCAACTTTGTCCGCTTTTTCCTGCGGCAATACTTCGGCAATGACCTCATCGATACCCACCTGCTTCGCGACGGCTTCTGCCGTAATACGATTATCACCGGTCAGCAACACCACTTTCAGGCCAAGATCATGTAAGCGACGAATCGCCTCAGCTGAGTCTGTCTTGATAGCGTCTGACACACTAATAATACCCGCGGCCTTGTTGTCTATCGCTATAAACATGGGCGTCTGCGCCTGGTGTGTTAATTCCTCAACCGCGGCCTCAAGCGCAGCAATATCGATGTTGCGATCGCCCATTAACTTGCGATTGCCCAACAACACCGACCTTCCTTCGACAACTGCTTCAACACCGTGCCCGGCGATAGCCGAAAAGCCCTCCACGCCGAGAAACTCGATCTGTCGTTCGTTTGCCGCCGTGACTATGGCTTCTGCGAGAGGATGCTCCGACCCTTTCTCTATGCTGGCGCCCCATTGCAATAGCTTCTCTTCGGTCCAGCCATCGAGCACACGGATCGACGTGACACTGGGCCGGCCCTCGGTAACCGTGCCGGTCTTGTCCAGAATGATCGTATTCAGCTTACCCGCCTGCTGCAGGGCATCGCCGTTACGAATAAGCGCACCAAACTCCGCTGCCTTACCGACGCCTGCCATGATCGAAATGGGTGTCGCAAGGCCCAGCGCACAGGGACAGGCAATGATCAAGACAGTCATAGAGGTCACGATCGCAAATGTTATTGCCTGGTCTCCTCCCGCGAAATTTATCCACGCGAGAAAGGTAACAATCGCGACGATTAGCACACTGGGGACAAACACTGCAGCAACTTTGTCCACCAATCGGCCGATCGGCGGTTTCGATGCCTGTGCCGAGCGTACCATCTCAATGATCTGTGACAGTGCAGTGTCTTTGCCGATACGTTTTGCCTGAAACAGGAATGTGCCCGACTTATTGATCGTGCCGGTAACCACTTCGTCACCCACCTGCTTTTCTACCGGGATCGGTTCCCCGGTCAGCATAGATTCATCGATACTTGAATGACCGTCGACAATGATTCCGTCCACCGCGATGCGTTCACCGGGGCGCACTCGCAGCGTGTCATCGAGACCTACATCCTCGATCTGAATATCTTCCTCGATACCGTTGCGTACAACACGTGCTGTTTTCGGCTGCAGCCTAATCAGGCGCTTGATGGCTTCCGACGTCTTTCCACGTGCCCTCATTTCCAGCGCAGAACCGAAGTTGATCAGAGCAATGATGATCGCTGCCGCTTCAAAATATGCGTGCTGCGCCATCGGCGGCACCAGATCCGGATCGGCAATAATGACCATCGAATAGAGCCAGGCCGTTCCCGTTCCGAGTGCGATCAGCGTGTCCATATTGGCATTGTGATTTTTGGCTGACTTCCAGGCGCCAGAGAAAAAATGACCGCCGGAGTACACCAGCACAATCGCCGTCAGCAAGCCAACACCCAGCCAGAACAGTCGCCCACCGCCCGTCGCGAATGTAGGCAGGAAACCTGACATGCCGAAAACGAATTGTGGAAAACCGACGACGGCAGCAAATCCCGCCTTCTTCAGAAGAGAATGGTAGAAAGCAAGTTCAGCGGCCTCTTTCTCCGTTTCGTCTTCAGCGCTGACCAGCTCCACAGCATCGTAGCCGGCAGACTGAACCGCATTGATGAGATCCTGTGCTGATATCTCGCCCTCGACCGTCGCAGTATGTTCAGCGAAGTTCACATTCGCGAGAGACACACCGGCAATGCCTTTAAGCGCGTCTTCGACGGAAGACACACAACCAGCACAACTCATGCCGGAAATGGACAGGCGAATGGCATCGCTCATGCAGACACCACCTCTGTTGCGTCGAAACCAGCGGTCTTCAACGCACCTGGCAATACCGAGAGTTCCGAGTTCGTCTCTCCCAGACCTGTCCTGGTGTCCAGTTCAACGTCTGCCCTGGTGACGCCAACTTCATCACTCAATGCCGTCTTTATGGCTGAAACACCACCGCTACACTTCATTCCGGGTATCGACAAACGGATATTTTTGCTCATGATCTATCGCCTTGTTTGGTGCCACTTTATCGCTAGCCAGTATGCCGTCAGCTAACGGAAATACTGTTGCATTTTTTTGGATAGATTTTGCACAATTCACACTTTATCGATCGATTTTCGCTGCTTACCGTCCCGCAGACGTTTGAAGTGGGACGGTGTCAGGCCGGTCACCTTTTTGAACTGTCGACTCAGGTGGGCAACGCTGCTATAGCCCAGGCGGTAGGCGATCTCGGTCAATGTGAGCTCATCATAGACCAGTAATTCCTTGGTTTTTTCGATCTTCTGATGAATGAAATACTGCTCAATGGTGACGCCTTCCACGGCGGAAAACAGATTGCTGAGATAGCTGTAGTCACGATGCAGGTGAGCAGCCAGATAGTCGGAGATCTTCGTCTTGACCGGCGTATTCTGCTGTAGCACGAAAGCGATCACATGTTTCTTGATGCTCTCAATCACCCTGCTTTTTTTATCATTGATCAACTCAAACCCAAGCGGCTCGATCCTGTGTCGAAAACGCTCCAGTTGCTCAGCGTCAAGCGCTGCTTCTCCGAAATCCACCTCACCCAGCGTGACGGCGGCCGGACTAAGTTCCAGCTCTGTCAGAACACCCTGAATAACAAATTTGCAGCGGTCGCAAACCATGTTTTTGATAAGAACTTTCATTCGAGAAGCCGATATTCAATGGCGCAAATACTTAGACGATCAGACAGAAAATTCAGACTAACGGTCATAGATGCGCTGGTGGGTCCACATTATATTGGCCGACATCACACGAGTACACAAAAAAGGAAGACATCATGACTGATTTCAAATTGCATACGAAAGAGACGGCACCGCAACAGTCGGCCGAGTTGCTGGCCGGTGTGGAAGAAAAATACGGCTTTATCCCGAATCTTATGAGCGTCTTTGCCGCATCACCGCTTGACGACCCATTCGCGGCCAGGTTTTTCAGTTTGCGTTTGCATCACGCGTATTCGAGTCGTACTCAATTTTGACGCCATCGAACGAATCGTAAAGCTGGCGATGCGCCTGCAATGAGAATTCGTCTGCCCGCGAATCGTAGCTTCGCACCCATTCAATCAACATTGCCAAATTCTTGTCCTGTTCTTCCGGGGATTCGTATTTGTGCGGTTCCCAGGGTCGGGCCCGACAGTTCTCTACACACTGATCCGCCCCCGGATTGAGAAAACGAAGCTGTGAACATTGCCTGATCGCGGCACCCAGTAGGCTCGAATAACAGCCTTCGATGACCCACGTGCCGTTTGCTGCCATGAACGACTCCAGATCCTGCAGGCTGTCGGCAATGGGCCGCCTCGATGTCGGTGCGTCTTTTTGCCAGGCCAATGTATCCAGGTCCAGATAACCCAGCCCGCCCTCGCGCTCCAATTCGCGTGCATGAGTCGATTTTCCCGAACCGGAATTGCCAAAAATAACGATCTTGTTCGCCATAATTTCTACTTGTCAGCCGCCACGCAGTCACAGGTGCCTTTGCAGTTGAATAATCAGTTTTGGCCATGAATAAATGCCTCATTAAACTGCAAACCCCGCCTGCAGAGTAATTATTTCCCTGAGATTCTCAAGCCCAACCGCCGGTTATTGGATCAACGGTCAATTATTTAGTGTACGCTCGGCTACTCATAACAACAAAAGGAACGCATTATGAACTTCCTCAGTAGTCTGTCACCGCATGTTCACTGGGGTCTGCGCTTGTCGCTGGCCGCCACGTTCCTCTACCACGGCGCGACCAAAATGCCCGTTGAAGGGCCAATGATGGGCATGCCAACCGCCATGGTCTGGATGCTCGCGATCGCCGAAGTTGCCGCTGGCGTTTGCCTCCTGGCCGGTGCGTTTGGCAAAGAAATGTTGACCCGCGTGGGTGGACTGATTGTCGTCGTTGTAATGGTAGGCGCTATCGCGATGGTCCACGCCAAGAATGGCTTCAGTGTCATGAATGGCGGTATGGAATTCCAGCTGCTAATGCTGGTGAGCGGCCTGTATCTGGCAGCAAAAGGCAACGATGCCTGACTAGTACTTTGCCGGATGCGATTGTTCCGGTCTCGCTAGAACCAACCCAGCAGGCAATTGTTCTGCCTGCTGGGTTGTGTCTGGTGTTAGCCCGAATGCTTTCTAAAACGGGTGGGCGTGGTTCCCGTGTGCTTCTTGAATGTCTTCGTGAACGCGAGATCGGACTCGTACCCCACCCGGGCGGCGACTTCGTATAGGGGCAGTTTTGTATCCGCCAGTAATTCCTTTGCGCGTTGTACTCGCAGCACAGTCAGGTACTCAAACATTGGTTGACCGACCAACTCCTTAAAACGCTTTGCAAATGCTGCACGAGACATGCCGACCTCTGCCGCTAATTTTTCAAGTGTCCAACCGGTCTCCGGATTGGTATGCAAATTCTGCAGCGCTTTGGCGACGCGTTTGTCCGACAAGGCAACAACGAATTGACTCTGGTCGCTGCGACCGAAATTAATACGGATCAATTCGACGAGCACAATTTCAGTCAGCTTGTTGACGACCAGTTCTGAGCCAGGTTGCTGGGACATGTACTCCATACTAAGCTGGTCCAGGGTACTTTTGAGCCAGGGATGTTTCAGCATTTCTTCTTCCCGAACGATGGTGAGTGACGGGAATACATCCAGTAACGGTGTACCGGTTTCCTCGGTGAATTTGCAGTAACCACAGAGCAACAGGGTTCCGGCTTCACCGTGTGTCGAATTTTTTCCGGGAGGCTGGCTCGCCAGTACATGGTCGCGGCCCGGCTCAATAAACACCAGGTCACCGGGACCCAGGCACTCGGTCCTGTCGCCCGACATAACCCAGCACTCACCTCGTCGAACCAGGTGAAGACTGGCCGCCGTGGTGTCTTCAAAAACCATCGACCACGGGGCGTCCAGATGGTCACAGAAATACACGCTGCCCTCGACGCGCATGGATCTCAGGATATCGCTCAAAACTTCCATGAACCGCTCCTGGTCCCTGATTTCGGGATCATAGTAGACGATCGGTACCTAAAATCAATACAGACAACCATAGAACGGATGACGCCACAGGCCTATCGTATGCCTCATGAATTCACGAACGAGGACCGGAACGATGGCAGACGTAGAGATTTATACCAAGAGCGGGTGCCCATTTTGTGCCCGCGCCAAGGATCGACTGGATCGCAAGGGTGTGAGCTACCACGAGATCGATGTCAGCGAAGATTCCGTCAGGGAGTTCGAGATGATGCGTCGATCCTCCCGGCACACCGTACCGCAGATATTTATAAACGGCCGCCATCTGGGTGGAAATGATGATCTCGTCGCCGCAGAACGCGACGGACAGCTGGATCGACTTTTGTCGGTTCCAAAGAAAGGAAAAGCAGCGTGAAAAGCCGATTTGTGGACGTCGCAACAATCGGGGCAGGATCAGCCGGTATGCCGAGCATTTCGTGCCGCGAGGGCGTGGACCAAGAAAGTGGTCATGATAGAGGGTGGTGAAATTGGGACCACCTGATCCGTGTGGGCTGCATGCCAGGCAAGCTGCTTATCGCGGCTGCCGAGGCTGCACACGCGGTATTGCAAGCGTCGGAGTTTGGTGTACACACCCGCAATGTCGAAATCGACGGCATTGCCGTCATGAATCGCGTGCGCAGTGAGCGGGATCGCTTTGTAGGATTCGTCGTCGAATCCGTCGAAGAAATTCCTGAGGTCCAAGCGGATGGCGCTGACCACGGGAGCTACTACGCAAGAGTGTCCAGAGCATTGTGGCCAATGTGTTGCATCGGCCGGTTGAGGTCACCGGCGTAAAGCAGTGGTCTGCGTGATACGATGAATGAGTAATTGACGGGCCGCAGTTGACCCGAAGCGGACATTTAGCTTCAACAACGAGTATCGAGAAATTCAGATATCTTTTAGCACGCTTCTTGGCGGCTCAAGCTTGAGCATGCGCGTAACTTGGAGGAACAGGATGATTCAAATATGCACTAGACTGAGATTGTTGCCTCTTGTCATTGCTGTATTTCTGCCGCTTCAACTCGACGCCCATTCAGACGATGGGGTTTTTACCAGAATTCTCGAGATTGAGGTTCATCCCGCCGATGTTCCAAATTGGGAGGCGGCGGTAGCAACTATTGCCGAGGCGATTAGGGAAATCGAATCAGATGTGTGGCTTGATTGGCTTGTTTACAGAACCGGCACAGCGAAGTATTTCGTGATTGTGAATAGAATTGATATTGAGGAAGTTGTCACTCTCGAAAACCTCAATGGAGTTATTAGTGATGTTCCTGACGACTCTTCATTGAAATCCGCTCTAACGTCATTGCGATCGACGAATTTCACGGTGATCAGGGACTCTCTCTGGCACCAACACATCGAGCTGAGTACGGCGGAATCGATGACTACCGATTCGAACCCGCTTGCTGTAGTAACTGAATATTCAATTAAGCCAGAGAATCGTGCGGATTTTGATGATGCAATGCGTGAATATGTTTCGTTTCTCAAGCGCATTGAGTATGTCTATCCTGTTGAGGGTTTTCACTGGCTTCTCGGGCGTCCGGGGCGCTTTATGAGCGTGACGTTTCCTGATATCTGGGCTGATTACTACAGCCATGGGGCTGTTGATAAATTTGTGGTAAAGAAAGGGCTTAGCGCAGAGCTTACGGACCTACGCCAGCAACTCCTCGATACAACAGAGTCGGCTGTTGAGACCTACCTAACGTTCGCGCCCGAGTTAAGCCCTTGAATCGACGATGCAGCGCGGTGGCAGCAATGCGCTGCATCATTGAGCTAGTCAGTGGCCGTTTCCGGCCTGTCGTTTTGTTAATTTTCGAGTAACCTGAACGGCTGCTACCGATGAAAGCAGTCACTCAGATTCTCGCCAACGAATATTGAGCATTGACAGGCTGGTTCGCCCCCGATACCGGCCCTTCAGGTGTTAGACTCCCGAAGCGGTCGTTCGGTTCGCGCTGGGTCTGCGATAATCTTTCGCTCGGTAAAAGGGAGGGGAATCATGAACTGGGCAGCAGTCAGCGCCATCGCAGAGTTAATCGCCGCTGTAGCGATCTTGATTACACTCGTCTACCTAGCATTTCAGATCAGGCAGGCGAAGGAACAGATCACGTTGGCTGGTCAGCGTCACCGCGCAGACGCGGCACGCCATGTCTTGTCATCAGTTTCTGATTCTCCATATCTTGCGCCGATTCTTGCGAAGCTGGGTGGCCTTCCCTGGGGCGATTATGGCCTCGACGAAGCACAAGACAACGTCAGATTGTTTATGTGGTGCCACGCGTGGATGCGAACGGAAGAGATGAACTTCAGGATGAGTTCTCCAGTGCAGCGTGCCACGCAAGACCAACTGTTACGGGGATGGCTGTCAGTTCCGTGGGCTGCTCAATTCTGGACTCAGAATCGAGCGATATATGATGCCGACTTCGCTGATCGAATGGATACGTTGCTTGATGAAGTTGGACTGGCAGAGGATAAAACCGCCGAATTGTTTGCTGAGCGAAAGTAGGGACGGCTCCTTCTGGCCGACTCCTACCCTTGTATATGCCAGAGCAAAAGCGCGGTTATCTGCCGCTGAACTGTTCATCAGAGTTTTTGGCAGGGTAATGGTTCGATATTGATAAGGCGGTAAAACCAGACAAAACGTCAGGTCCGCTAAGATGACATTGAAGCGAAAAAACGTTATGCAGTGTATTGCCGAGGAGACAGGCATAGCGCCAGCGATGATGTGACGTCAGATACTGACGCTACGCCCCAAACCGTGCTTTCGCACAGCCCGTCCATGATCCCACCGGGACGGGTCAAATACCAGCCCTCATCGGCCCTGTGTGCCGATGAACCCAAGTGCCCGGATGTACCATTGCGGCCGTTGCCAGTGCCAGGTGATTATCTGTCGCCACTGCGATCGCGGTAACGTTTATTGTGCCGATGGATGCGCGGCTCTGGCACGCGTTGAGTCACAGCGCTGTGCGGCGCAACGTTACCGATGCAGCCGCCGTGGCCGCCACCATAACGCCGAGCGACAGCGCCGCTGCCGAGCCCGGCAACGAGAAAAAGTAACGCATCAGGGTTCCCCGGTGATGCCGCGCGGTGTTGTAGTGCCGTTCGCGCAGCACAAAACGGTGCGTGTTGAGGCGCACCATGCCGGCGAGATGACGATCCATTGCCATTTTTGCCGGCGTGCCTGCGGCCCGTTCCTCAGACACGACTTTGTGCGCCCCAGACTGCGGGGCCGACCGCACCCATCCAGATGGTGTGGTCTGACCCGCCATTGAAGGAGAGAACGAGTGGCCATCGATAAAGCACTCGAAGCCAAGGTGCTTCGGTATCACTTTGTGGAACACTGGGGTGTGCATACCATTGCCAGCCAGCTGGGTATCCACCATTCCACGGTTGATCGTGTCTTGTCGCAGGCGGGCCTGCCCAAAGCAGAACGGTCGCGAGGCGCCTCGATGGTCGATGCCTGGCATCCGTTCATTATCGAGACCTTGCAGCAATACCCCAAACTGACGGCGGCCCGCCTGTATGCGATGGCCGTGGAACGCGGTTTTTCGGGTGGCCCGAGCCACTTCCGGGCGCACGTGGCACAGTTGCGGCCACGGCCAGCGGCCGAGGCGTATCTGCGGCTGCGAACCCTGCCCGGCGAGCAGGCGCAGGTGGACTGGGCGCACTTCGGCCAAGTGACGATCGGCCAGGCAACGCGGCCGCTGATGGCCTTCGTCATGGTGCTGAGCTGGAGCCGCCAGATCTTTGTGCGCTTCTATCTCAATCAACGCATGGATAACTTTCTGCGCGGCCATGTGGCGGCTTTTACTGCCTGGAACGGTTTGCCACGTGTGCTGCTGTACGACAATTTGAAATCGGCGGTGCTGGAACGTCGTGACGATGCGATCCGCTTCCATCCCACGCTGCTGGCCTTGTCGGCACATTACCGCTTCGAACCGCGCCCGGTGGCGGTTGCCCGGGGCAACGAAAAAGGCCGGGTCGAGCGCGCCATACGCTATCTCCGCGACAACTTCTTTGCCGGGCGCCAGTGGCGCGATATCGATGACCTGAATGCGCAGGCCGATCGCTGGTGTGCCGGTCACAGCGCCGAGCGGGCCTGTGCCGAGGATCCGCGCATGCGTGTGCGTGACGCCTTCGCACAGGAACAGCCACAGCTGCTGTGTTTACCGGACAACCCGTTTGACAGTGACGAACGCGTCGTGGTCAGCGTCGGTAAAACCCCGTATCTGCGCTTCGATCTGAACGATTACTCGGTACCGCACACGCAGGTGCGTCGTAGCTTGACGGTGCTGGCCTCGCTCACCCGGGTGCGGGTACTCGATGGCTGCGAGGTCATCGCCGAGCATCAAAGAGCCTGGGGCAAGGCGGAACAAATCGAGGACCCGGCACACCTCGCGGCATTGCTGGCGGCCAAGCATGGAGCGCGCCATCATCGCGGCCAGGATCGCCTCGCTCAGGCCGCGCCCGCGAGTCGCGAATTGCTGCAACAGGCCGGTGCTCGCGGCAAAGCGCTCTCGGGGCTGACGGCACAGCTGGTGCAACTGCTGGACGATTACGGCGCGGCCGAACTCGATGGCGCCATCGATGAGGCCCTGAGCCGCGGCGTGCCGCATGCCAATGCGGTGCGCCAGGTACCCTCGAGCGACGCCGCGAACAACGCAACCGGCCACCGCCCTTGACGCTCACCCTGGCCGATAACGACAAGGCACGCAACATCGTGGTGCGCCCGGCATCGCTGGCCGGCTACGACCACCTGCATGATAGTGACATCCCCCCGGATACGGAGCCAGACGATGACCGCAGCGCCTGATATCGTCCAGCGCGATGAACTCAAACAGCGCGTTGCGGCCCTCAAGCTGCACGGTCTGCTGGCCCACTGGGACGACATCGCCACCGCCGAGATGCCCTGGCTGCAACGACTGGTGCAGTGGGAAGAAGTCATACGCAAGCGACGCGGCCTCGAACGCCGACTCAGTGCGGCACACATCGGCCGCTTCAAAGCGCTCGCCGACTTCGACTGGCACTGGCCCAAGCAGTGCGATAAGGCGACCGTGTCCGACCTCATGACGCTGGAGTTTATGCAAGCGGCAACCAACGTCATCCTGGTGGGACCCAACGGCGTTGGCAAATCGATGATCGCACAGAACATTGCCTACGAAGCGGTGCTGCAGGGCCATAGCGCCTTGTTCATTAACGCCGCCCAGATGCTCGGTGATCTGGCCGCCCAGGACGGCGACAACGCGCTGCGGCGGCGTTTGAAACACTATGCACGCCCGGACCTGTTGGTGGTCGATGAGGTCGGCTATCTGTCCTATTCCAATCGCCACGCGGATCTGCTGTTTAACATCGTCAATCGCCGCTACGAACTCAAACCCACCATCGTCACCACCAATCGGCCGTTTGCCGAATGGAGTGAGGTGTTCCCGAACGCCGCCTGTGTCGTCTCCATCGTCGACCGGCTGGTGCATCATTCCGAAATCATCGTCATCGAGGCGGACAGCTATCGCATGCACGAGGCCCGGCAACGCGCCGCGAGCAAAAAACGCGCGGCCAAAGGGCGACGCTCCGTAACCTCAACACGCAAAAACCAGCCACCTGTCTGAACGGTTCCAGCATGAGTATGAAAATCACCCGCTTGAGAACCTACTGGAATGCCGCCGAAGCCTGCAACGTCATCGAGTTCCTGGATCAGCTAAGAGACCAGCTCTGGAACCACTACGGTGAACAGATCACCGACATGCTCAAGGAAGCAACCGCCGATCAGGCCAACGACGACGAACAACACACCTTCGACTTCGACAATGACCCGCCGTTCTAAGCAGCAAACGTGCTCGCTGTCCGGCAATACCTGTCACCGTGTAACCAGCATTTCCATCGATAAGCGCTCGGTGTCCCATTGAAACTTTAGCTATTCCTCTGATTCAAAAGCATTTTTGCGAGACAATGGTTTTCCGACAAAGTGTTGCGTTGACCGTTTGAAATCGCAGTCATTAGCGGTCGTTCAGACCAATACTAGCCTAATGTCCGCTTTCGAGCGT
>JADFNG010000062.1 GCA_022563505.1 Pseudomonadota bacterium
ACCGCCCGACATGCCACCCGACGAACCTCCCGATGAACCTCCGGATGAACCGCCCGACATGCCACCCGACGACCCACCCGATGAACCTCCGGATGAACCGCCCGACATGCCGCCCGACGAACCACCCGATTGCCCGCCGGACGATCCTCCACCTGGAATGGACATGCCGCCCGACATGCCACCGGCAGGGGTGCCACCCACGCGAATACCGTTGTATCCAACAGAGCAGCCGCTAATAACAAACAAGGTCGCGGCCGAGATCAAGAGGACGGAAAGTCTGGAAAGAAACGAACGAGTCTGGCTGGGAGTTTGCATAGCAGGTACCGCCTAAATGACTATTTGAGCATCCGGAGCGTTTCCGGCAGCGTTTCACCGTTTTGCGCCTGAACGCAGCCCGGTATTGGGAGTTTCGATAGCAACAACATGCAGTTAGTTCCATCCGTCTGAAGTGCCGCCGGAGACTTACGGAGACTTCCCAGACACTGCTGACCTTAATACGCCCGGGACGCTGCCGCAACAGCAATACGAAATACCTGGCATGGCTCCGAAACAGCGCCATTGATGTCGGCCGTAGACATTATTCCTCGTTGAATTTATTAAGGTTTTCGGGTAAGGCAAGAATCGCCGCACGCTTGCCGCAGGCATTTAGGAAATAGATCTTGCCTTAGCCGACGGCCACGACGCTTAGATTTGGCGCGGCAATACTATGAGGGAGTGCTACTGGGCGGCATTTGATACGTTCTTTTATCCAAGGAACCTCTTGCCCGTTCTTTATCACTAACGCCGTAAGCAGAAATAGCGCGCATCCGGGTCGACGTTGTGGGCAGGCACCCGCCGGGTGAGTCAAGGCTTTCCGAACTCGGCGGGTGCCTGCCCACAACGTCGACCCGGATGCCTTGCGAGATTACTGATCCGTTCCACTATCCCTGTTGTGACGCCCCTTACCACGATGAGCGCCCCGCTCCGCCAGCTTCGCACGCTGTTCTTCAGTCAACTCAGCATTGATCTCACCACGAATTCTGCCCATCAGAACCATGCGTGACGCCACAATCTCGCCGCTCTCGGCAGCAAGCTTGGCCAATGATGCGGAGTAGTCCGAAGCACTGGTATCAAGCTCCTTCTGAGCCTGGCGGTTGGCACGCGCTTGGACACGCAATGCATCGAGCTCGGGTTTGGCTGCCAACATGATGTTTTTCAGCTTTTCCTGCTGCAACTCATCGAGATCGAGATGTCGTGACATCCTCTCAACCATCATCGCCGGATCCCGGGGGCCGTGTCCCCGCATATCGTGATGTCGTCCGTCGCGAGAACCGCGGTGCCCATCGCCCTGCTCCGCGAAACCGGTTGTGGCACCGCCAAGCAGCGCCAATGACGTGACGATTGCGACAATAATTCCTCTCATAATGCTTCTCCAATTTTGTATGCCAGACAACGACATTGACGGCGTGCTGCAAGCGTCTCTGTCAATTGATGTTGGCCACAGCTTAGGCCTCCATGCGTCCACAAAGGTCAGACGTCCTTAAAGCATTGCAAAGATTTGTCAATTAGCGCCGTGGTGTTCTTGAACCTCACAGCATAATGACCCACGATGTAATCGTTATGATGAATGACGCGAATCGCGCCGCCAGCATATTGATCGTTGACGATGACCAGGAACTCGGCGAGATGCTGACAGATTTCCTTGCACCGGATCATCTCGAGTTGACGGCGTGCCTGAGCGGTGAGGACGGGCTTAAGGCGCTTGAAGCCGGCAATTATGAGCTGTTGATACTCGATATCATGTTGCCAGGGATCAGTGGCCTTGAGGTATTGAAACGCTTGCGGCAGAAAAGTGATATTCCGGTCATCATGTTGACTGCCAGGGGCGATGATATCGACCGGATCATCGGCCTTGAGTTTGGTGCCGATGATTACCTCGCCAAACCTTTCAATCCTCGCGAACTCGCTGCACGCATCAAGGCAATCTTGCGTCGTGCCAGCACTGGCAGTCAGCGCTCAGGGCGACTGGAGCTCGGTGCAATCACGCTTGACCCACGCACCCATCGAGTAACAGTCGATGACAAACCGCTGCGTCTTACCGGCACCGAATTTGAAATTCTTCGTTGCCTGCTGGAAACAGCCGGTGAAGTCGTCAGCAAGGATCAATTGAACGAACGGGCGCTCGGTCGGAGGCTCCTGCCCTTTGACCGAAGCATCGACACGCATATCAGCAACCTCCGCGGAAAACTTGAGCAGGCGGGGACCGTGAATGCCTCCATTCAGAACCAGCGCGGCATCGGCTACATGCTGATACCGGGGCAATAGGCGAACCAGGGTGCGAAGCCTGCTGGTCAGAATCTTTCTTTCGTTTTGGTTGATTATCGCCATCACCATCGGCTTTGCTGCACTCGGTGGTTACTACTATTCCGAACAAATACGCCAGGCGATCGAGAATTATGAGGTAAGCGACACGGTTATCGCCGCAAGCACTGCCCTCGATACCAAGGGCCGGCCGGGACTGGAATCGTGGTTGAAGGATCTGCCGTCCAAATATCCCGTTACGGTTTTCATCATCGACCAGAATGGAATCGACCTGTTGCGCCGGCACGTGCCGCCACGAATCGCACGGATCTTGCGACGATTCGCTCAACATCACCTATCAGGCAGCGGCCACAGACGAGAGCCGCGCAATCTCCGACCTGCACGGCCATTGACTCAACTCGTCGGGCCCAATGAAGAAGTCTATACATTATTCGTTGTGCCAAAACGCAGCGCATACGGTGAATGGCTCAACGAACAAACGAAACCCCTCATGCTATTGTTCGCATTGCTTGTCAGTGCCAGCGTTTCCTACGCGTTGGCCAGGGCGATAACGCGACCCGTGCACAAATTCCGACAAGCGACTGTTGCCATCGCCGAGGGTCACCTCGGAACCCGCGTTGCCGATTCAATGGGCAAGCGCAGGGATGAAATCGGGCTTCTGGCACGCGACTTTGATTCGATGGCGGATAAGTTGCAACGTGCCTCTGAGCAGCAAGTCGAATTGACGCGAAATATTTCGCACGAACTACGCTCTCCGTTGGCGCGTTTACGCGTCGCGCTGGAACTTGCTCGCCGCCAGGCCGGTGACCTGCCGGAATTCACGCGCATCGAAACCGAAGCAGAGCGACTGGATAACCTGATTGGCCAGATATTGAGTTATTCGCGCCTGGAATCACGCGATCAGGAAGCACCGGCACCCGTCAATTTGGCCGAGCTTATCCAGGATGTGGTGGAAAATGTCCGCTTTGAATGTCGCTCGGACGGCATCGAGGACGTAACGGTGCAGTTCGACCCGACAGAAGAACCGATCATTCAGGGCTACGCCGGCGCACTTGGCAGCGCCATGGAAAACGTACTGCGCAATGCCGTGCATTACAGCCCGAGCGGCGGTGCCGTCATGGTGCAGCTGAGTCAAAGTTCGAACCAGGCGACCATTACGGTAGAGGATCAGGGTAGCGGCATCCCTGACGACGAACTCGAAAATATTTTCGAACCCTTTTATCGAACCCGGGGCGCCGTCGCAGCTGCCGCTACGCACGGCACCGGGCTCGGGCTCGCCATTGCGAAACGAGCGGTGAGAAAAAATTCAGGGACGATTCAGGCCGACCTCACTTCTCACGGTGGCTTGCGTATCGAAATCCGCTTGCCGATTTAATGGCTGTGCAGAGGTTTTCGGAACAAGATCAGTGACAGGTCGTCAGGTTTGCTTGGCAGTGTCTTCGACTCGACCGTCATCCTGCGCACGGCGCGATGAATGATGACATCCAGTGCTTTGTCCAACGCTCCCTTGCGCATGAACTCAACAATTTCGTCCCGATGAATATTGTCTGTCAGTCCATCGCTGGCCAGCAGTACCGTATCTCGTGAATCAAGTTCCACGGCTGCTCCCACATCAATACGCATATCGCTGGTACCGATAAAGTTTGACACCAGGTGGCGGTCTTCATGGTGCAACGCGGCCCGCTGATCGAGAAACCCGGCTTCCACAGCAAAACCCGTTGGCGAATGCGGCATTGTTTGCGCCTTGATCAAGCCACGCTGACCGACGATCATCGCCTCGGAATCGCCAATCTGGTACATGCGCGCCGTTCGCCCTTCAATCGTTACCACCGTGAGCGTCGTAGCCGAGCCGTTTCCAATATCCAGAATGGCCTGGTTGGCGGCTTCGATTCCATCCAGAATTGCCGTGCGCAACAGGATCGTCTCATTCATTGCGCGCATCAATGATGCCTCCAGCACCGTTACGGCCGTTTCCGACGCTCGTCTCCCACCCGGCATGCCGCCGGCACCGTCGGCGATGACCAGTACGGCCGCATCCGGTCCGTAAGGAATGGCTGCCACAGTATCTTCGTTGTCGCTGTCCTTATCCGGCGCACGTCCTGTGTAGGCCACCAGCGATCCGCCGGCGATCGCCAGGCTAATCCTGTGCGGCTCTGTCCGCCCGTCCAGTATCTTCATCGCAAGCTGTAGCATGTCGTGAAATTCCTATGCGTCGCGACGGCGCATTGGCTCACGGCACCACGCACAAAAATTCCAGAAGTCACTCGCGATCCCCCAATTGCACGCGCGACAGGTTTTTTTGCTGCTCACAAGCTTCCACGGCTTCCGCATTTTTGTACGGCACCAGGGACAATAGCGCATGAATGGCATCATGGGTTGCCGGCAGCGGCGGTTGGCACACTTGGCGGTGTAGCGTTTGTCCGCATAGAAGCGATTGGTCTCGGCCACAAAGCCCGGGCCATAGCACCAGGCGCAATAGTCCCAGTCCATCTTCACGCCACGCTCGCAGCGCGGACAATCGGCAGGCATTGTCGTTTCCGAGCCTCGCGATGGATTGTCGAAGCCGCACCAGGGACAGGCCTGCATGCTCTCCGCGACCGGGCCTTCGCAGCGGCGGCATTGATGACGCGTATCCAGTTCTTTCTTGTACTTGCGCTGAAACTCGCGCCACCGAATCTGTCGCCAGGAGGATGCCAACCTGGTTTTTTTCTTCACCCCGGTCTGACGCTGCCTGCGGGCACGTGTCTGCATTTTTTCGAACGCGGCGTACATTTGAATGGCATTCGTGAAGCGGTGGGCCGGATCAAGCTGGATCGCCCGTTGCAGGAACTCCACCATCTCGGGACGTACGCGCGCCTTCAGCTTGTCGTGCCCGGCCATCGGCCAGGCGAACGGCCACTCGGGTAATTTGCCGGAGAACATTCGGTACAACACCAGACCGACCGAAAAAACATCCGACTGAAATTTCGGGCGGCCCATTGCCTGCTCCGGCGCGATATAATCGATCGTCCCGGAACCGGACGCTTTCACGGTTCGCAAAACCTTTTTTGCAAAACCGAAATCGGCCAGTTTCAACTGATTGCCGGGAAACAGGATGTAGTTCTCCGGCTTGATATCGCAATGAATTATCTTGTGTTCGTGCGCATGCGCGAGACCGGCCAAAGCCTGTTCAGCAAGAGAAAGCGCACGGGTCATGGAAATTCGCCGTTCCAGGCGGCTGCCGAGAGATTCGCCACCCAGCTCCATCGCAATAACAAAATGTCCGTCAATATGGCTGGCATTTTGCACGGCCAGAATATTCGGATGGTGCAGCTTCGTTGCAACTCGAACCTCGTGCAACACATCTTCAATCTCGACGTTGCCCTCGATTTTCGGCAGCTTCAGGGCGACACGCATATTATGAATCGTATCGAACGCCTGGTATACATCGGCCTGCGAGCCGGCTGCGATTCGCTTCAGGATGCGATACTTGCCAATCTTTTGACGTACTTTCAACAAGGCTCAGGTGGCTCCGGTAGCGGTGGTTATTGATTGCTGTCCAAGCCAACAATCAGCCCACTTCGAACAGTCCTTCAGCGCATTGCTGACTCCGCAAAGTGTATTCATCTTGCCGTTCCCGTGAAATATTGTAACGCCAGTTCCCGCTTGGTTTTCAGTCGAGCCTGATGCCAAGCTCAGCGGCAGCTTTTTGAAGAAATTTCATGGTCTGATCACCGCCCGCAGTCAATTCTGACTGACCGTCGGTATTCGCAATCTGCTCCCAGGCCGCCGCCACGTGCTCCGCATCCCTGTTTTCAGGTGGTAGAAACACGCCGGGGGTTTCCTGCACCACAACTCTCGCAAACACACCGGCACCTGCAGCGATAATCTGTCGCGTAGGAGCGCCCTCGCTTGCCATGAAAATAACCGCCGGCGTTACCGCTTCAGGCTGCAACAAGCCCAGGACATTGGGCGGCAGCAGATCCTCGGTCATGCGTGTCGCCGCAATTGGGGCGAGCGAATTGACCTTGATGGCGTACTTTTGCCCCTCAATTGCCAGCGTATTCATGAAACCGATCAGCCCCATTTTCGCGGCACTATAATTGGTCTGGCCGAAGTTGCCGTAGATACCGCTCGACGACGAGGTCATGACGATACGGCCGTATTCCTGTGCGCGCATCGTCTCCCACACCGCCTTGGTGCAATTCACCGCGCCCATCAAATGCACATCCAGCACCCGCTTGAAATCGTCAAGCTCCATCTTGGCGAAGGTCTTGTCCCGCAGGATGCCTGCATTATTCACCAGAACGTCAACGCGACCCCAACGCTCAAGCGCCTCTTTAACCATTGTCTCCACTTGAGCGTAATCAGCTACGTTGGCACCATTCGCCATTGCTTCACCGCCCGCCTGCTCAATGTCAGACACCACGCTTTCAGCTGCTTCGCCTGACCCTCCCGATCCATCCCGCGAACCACCCAGATCATTCACCACAACCCGTGCGCCGCGCCGTGCAAACTCCAGCGCATGCGACTTGCCCAGGCCGTTGGCTGCACCCGTTACTATAACTACCTGATCGTCGAATCGAATTGACACTGACATGCTTCCTATATGAATTGAGCCAATTATTGAAGAATAAACAGGCCGAGGATCTCGGCGACCAGAGCGGGCGTATCCTCACCCTTGACCTCGACGGTCATTTTCGTCTTGAGCAGAATCTGGCCCGGCATCTTCTCCTGCACGCTCATCAAGACTGCGTGCGCGCGCACTTCGCTGTCGACTTTAACGGGCTGTAGAAAGCGCACTTTGTCGGAACCGTAATTGATGGCCATCACTGTACCTGTGGGCACAATACCGCATTCTTCCAGAAATGAAGAAATCAGCGACAACGTCAGATAGCCATGTGCAATCGTCGTACCGAAGGGTGTCTGCGCCGCTTTCTCCTTATCCACATGAATAAACTGATGATCGCGAGTTGCATCTGCAAACGTATCGATCATGGCCTGATCGATCGTCAACCACGCAGATGGATCAAGCGGTTTATCAATGTAATCGGAAAGTTCTTCTTTTCTTACGGCCAACATTTTACGTTTGTCCTGACGGCCTGCATAGGCTGGCAAGTGTACAGTGAAAATAGCGGGAAAATGTCGGAACCTGGTACTGAATGAAAGCCGCCTAACGACCGCGGTCATCGGTGCAAATTCGGGGCCCGACGGTCGTTCCCGCGCGATGACACCTCTTCCCGTTACCGTCCTGTTTAAGAGCTGGGTACTCGCAAAAGTCCCCGCGGGGACGTCCGAGGAACCCTTCTACGCACAGAGAGCCGATGCGTTGGCAGAGATCGCTGAAATTTACCTGACATCCGACAAGACCCCGACGGCAGACCGCTACCAGGTCGTCATCCACGTATCCCCACGAACCTTGAAAGACACCCCGACTGCAGGAGCGAGAACCGACTCGCGACCCCCCAATCTGGAAGATCCCACCAACCCCAACCTCTCCCACATCGAAGACGGACCCCACGTCCCCGCGGGGACAATCTGGTGCAACTTTGCCGCCGACATCACCGGCTGGTGCATGAAGGGGGCTTTGGTTGTGAGCGATTATCCAACGGGAGGCTCGTGTTCAGGGATCGGCAAGGCTGATATTCTCGCGGATTACTGTGAACTGCCATTTATCAGCCACAATGACAATCCGGGGCAGCCGCGCGCTTGACCGTACTGGCCACGTCACAGCGTAGCAAGGTCATAAGTTCATTATCAATCAAGCTGTTTCTGCCACCATGGACCCTCTTGTTATACTGCAGTTATGCTGCCCCGTCAGTGACCTTGAGAGGTGAGATCATGAAAACGCTCTTGAGCACCCTCTGTCTCCTGTTGGGGGCGTACGCGCACACGCAACCAGCCGACCTCGCCATCCGCGGCGCAAGCATCGTGGACGTGACCGACGGGTCGATCATTTATGACCAGACCGTGCTCATCGAAGGCAATCGCATCGTGGCAATCGGCACGACGGATGCGGTCAGGGTGCCCGACGAGGCAGAGGTTTTGGAGGCGGCAGGCGGCTACCTCATCCCCGGTCTGTGGGACGCTCACGTCCACTCGGCGGGGAGTGTTGGCTGGCATTTCCGACTGTACGTCGCGCATGGCATCACCAGCGTGCGCAACATGCACAGCGGGGCAGAGAACCCGCTCGAGCTCGTCCTCTCCATCAAACGGCGGGTCAGGACTGGCGAGCTACTCGGGCCGCGCTTTCTGGCCAACGGCAGCATCGTCGATGGAGACCCCCCGGTGTGGCCGGGGAGCGTCGCGGTCCGGAACGCCGCGGCGGCGAGCGCCGTAGTGGACCGCCTGGCCGACGACGGTGCGGATTTCATCAAGGTCTACGACCGTCTCACCTCGGAGGCGTACTTCGCGATCCTCAAGCGCGCGAAGCAGCGCGGGATCCCCGTGGACGGCCACCTGCCCTTCCTAATCCGGCCGGAGGAGGCGGCAGCCGCCGGCCAACGCACCTTCGAGCATGCCTCCGGGATCACCATGGGCTGCGCCTCGGGGGCCGACGCTCTGCGCGCCGACTACGTGCGCTACCTCGAACGGGTGCCGGAGATGGCGCCTTACCCGGAGCAGATGGTCGAGTTCTTTCGGCTGGTGCGACGGGCGATTAACGCGCGAGATCCAGAGCTCTGCCGGCAGGCCGCGCGATCCTTTCACGAGTACGGTGTTGCCACGGTGCCGACTCTCGTCGCCAATGCCGGCTCCGACCCGCAGGGCTTCGTGGCGGATGCGGAGCGTATGGACCTGCTGCCGCACTCGGTGCGCGAGGAGTGGCGGGCAATCGCCGAGGGTCCCGACCTGATCGGGGAGCTACTCGGTCCAGTCAATGCGCTGATCGTCGAGAACGTGCGCGTGCTCCACGACGAGGGGGCCGTGATCCTTGCCGGCACTGACGTCGGCAACCCATTCCTGGTCCCGGGCCTGAGCCTGCACCGCGAGCTCGAGCGACTGACGGAGGCTGGCCTCTCGCCGCTTGAGGCGCTGCAGGCCGCCACGCTCCTGCCGGCGCGGGTCTTCGGCCTCGAAGACTCGCTGGGCACGGTTGCGGTGGGGAAGCTCGCCGACCTCGTACTGCTCGAAGCCAACCCGCTCGAGGCGATCGCGAACACCCGGCGGATTCGCGCCGTCGTCACCAACGGCCGGCTCTTCCGGCGTGCCGACCTCGACCGGCTGCTTGCCGCGGCCGAGGAGTCGAATCAACAGATTGAGAAGCAGGAGTAAGGAGAGGATTATTGGAAACGCTTAGGCCTAAGGTTACATCGAAAGTTCTACAGCAGGTTCAGAAGGCCCCGGCCAGAAGCAAATTGCCGTTACTTCGCCTGATGGTTCACTGGCGGTTTTGATAAGAGCGGCGAATAGACGCGACCGAGTTCGAATCAGGATTGCCGACGTGTTCTTGCTGGAGTTGGGTGACACCAGCGCCATCTGGCGAAGCCATAACAATCAGTTTCAGTCTTCTTTCGACGGCCTCTACGCGTTCTCGTCAAGGCACCCTGATGAAGAATTTCGGTTTACATGCGTCATTGAAAAATAATTCGACCTGCCATCCGGTCTTGACAATATCGGCAATGGTTTTTTTCACAGAGCTTGAAGTTTTTGGTAAGAAATACATAACGCTTGACGGGTTGTGTTCAATTCGTATGTTCAATTGTATTCGCGCTACGGACCCGTGACACGGCATCAAGCCAGCCTGCGTAGAGTTTCTCGGTCTGTTCCATATCCATTTGGGGTTCGAATACCGATTCCCGACGCCATAGTTTCGCTATGTCATCCAGTGATGTATACAGACCGCTCGCAAGACCGGCAAGCAACGCTGCACCCAGCACGGTGGATTCAACATTCGCCGGGCGTTCTACAGGGACTTGCAACATGTCCGCCAGGAACTGGAGAAACCAGTTGTTTGCCGCCATGCCTCCGTCCACACGAATGATGCTTGGCCGGATGCCGTCAGCCGCCATTGCGCGGATCAAGTCCGTGGTCTGGTAGGCAACTGCTTGCAGCGTCGCGGTAACGATTTCCTCCCTGCCGCTGTCGCGCGACAGACCGAGAATGGCAGCGCGTGCATCGGCGTCCCAGTAGGGTGCACCCAGTCCCGTAAATGCCGGTACGACATGTACGTTGGTCACCACGCCGGTGGCTTCGGCAATCGCTTCTGTTGCTGCCGCATCATCGATGACTTTCAGTTGGTCGCGCAACCATTGGATGGCCGATCCTGCCACGAAAATACTGCCCTCCAGGCCGTAGGTCACTTTGCCCTTCAATCGGTAGGCCACCGTCGTCAGCAGTTTATTCGCGGACCGCAATGCCGTGTCGCCCGTATTGGTAATCACGAAGCAACCTGTGCCGAAGGTGCTTTTGGTGATGCCGGCTTCAAATCCCGCCTGCCCGATCAGTGCCGCCTGTTGATCACCGGCGATGCCGCAAATGGGGACGTCGATATCGACGACGGCGGTATCCGTGCGACCAAAATCCGCCGCGCAATCACGGACATCGGGCAAGAGGGACGCCGGCACGTCGAAAATTCGCAGCAATTCTTCGTCCCACTCCTGCGTGTGAATATTGAACAACAGGGTACGCGACGCATTGGTTGCATCCGTCGCATGAACTCGACCAGCGGTCAGTCGCCACAGCAGAAAACAATCGACCGTGCCGAAAGCGAGGCGACCCGCATTCGCCTTTTTTCTCGCCCCCGCAACATTGTCCAGAATCCATGCCAGTTTCGTTGCCGAAAAATAGGCATCCAGACGCAGGCCGGTCTTATCGACAATCGTTGCTTCCAGCCCCTCGTCACGCAGGCTCTGGCAAATGTTCGCCGTACGTCGATCCTGCCAGACGATGGCATTGTAAATGCAGGCACCGGTTTGCCGATCCCAAACCAGGGTGGTTTCCCGTTGATTGGTAATACCAAGACCCGCGACCTGCTTTTGCGCCACTCCGCTGGCCGTCAGCGCCTCGCGCGTTACCGTCCTGACTGATTTCCAGATCGCCTCCGGATCGTGTTCAACCCATCCCGGCTGAGGGTAGATTTGCGGAAACTCCTGCTGTGCCGATGCGACAACCTGGGCGTTTTGGTCAAAAACCACGCTACGACTGCTGCTCGTGCCCTGATCAATGGCAAGCAGATAATCGCTCACGACCGGTCACTTGCAGTGAGTGCATACAATGGTTTCTGCACGCGCATGCGCTTACCGGCCTCACCGGGATAGTCACCCGCTTGCTGTTGGCTCGCCCATTCGCCAATCGACTTCAAGATGTCCACCGGCCATGCTGTTACGCGACGCGACTCAAGATCCACGTGCAAATTCATCCACTCCGCCGTTGCGGCCAGGTATTTGTCCTCTGCATGGTACATGCGTTGAAAAAAATGAATTCGCTTCTCGTCGTAGGCAAGCACCTGTGACGTGATGCAATAGGGTTCGCCTTCTTTCAATTCGCGCTGATACGTAATGTGGCACTCAACCGCAAACGTCGAGTTATTGGTGGTATGAACATATTCATCGGTGATGCCAAACTCTCGCCAGAGTTCGTCCCCGGAAAGATCGAAAGCAAGCAGGTAATACGCAACATTCATATGGCCGTTGTAGTCGATCCACTCGGGCTTTACCACGCCATCGGTGATACGGACTCCATGTATTTGCTTCGCTGACATTAGTCGATCGCCAGTTCAGGAATATCCCGAAAATATTTCAGCGCATCCGGATTTGCCAGTGCATCCGTATTCCTGACCGGGTCTCCATGTACCGCAGAACGCACGGCCAGTTCAACGATCTTGCCGCTGATCGTGCGCGGAATTTCCGGCACCTGAATGATTTTTGCAGGCACATGGCGCGGTGTGGCGTTACTGCGAATCACCTTGCGAATTTTCGCAATCACGTCGTCGGTCAGAGCAAGACCTTCACGCAAGATCACGAATAAGACGACTCGAACATCATCATCCCAGTTCTGGCCGATGGCGATACTCTCCACGACCTCGTCGAGCTTCTCCACCTGGCGGTATATTTCCGATGTACCAATACGCACGCCACCGGGATTGAGCACCGCGTCCGAGCGGCCGTGAATAATCATGGCATTTTCATCGGTCAGCTCGGCATAGTCGCCGTGTGCCCAGACGCCCGGAAAGCGCTCGAAGTAAGCCGCGTGGTACTTGGCATCACCCCGATCATTCCAGAAACATACCGGCATCGATGGAAACGCCTGCGTGCAAACAAGCTCGCCGTTTTCGTTAACCACCGCATTACCGTCATCATCAAAAATTGCCACTGCCATGCCAAGCGCCAGGCACTGCAACTCGCCGCGGCGCACCGGCAGCAGCGGATTGCCTGCGGCAAAACAGCTGATGATATCGGTTCCGCCGGCGATCGATGACAATTGCACATTGTCAGCAATGTCTCGATACACATAATCGAAGCTCGCCGGCGCGAGCGGGGACCCTGTTGAGAGTACCGTTCTGATCGAGGAGAGATCGAATTCATTGCCAGGCTTGATAGCCGCTTTTTCCTGCGCCGCAATGTACCTGGCACTCGTGCCAAAGATCGTAATTTTTTCCTCTTCCGCAATGCGCCAGAGTATTCGGCCATCCTCGTGAAACGGCATGCCGTCAAACAGCATCAGCGTGGCTCCGCTGGCAAGCCCGCTCGCGAGCCAGTTCCACATCATCCATCCGCAGGTGGTGAAATAGAACAGGCGGTCGTTCTCATGCACATCGCAATGCAAGGCATGTTCCTTCAAGTGTTGCAACAATGTTCCACCCGCTCCGTGCACAATGCACTTGGGTACGCCGGTCGTGCCCGATGAATACATGACATACAGCGGATGGTCGAAAGGCAGCGACTCGAATTTCAGCGGCTCATTTTTTGACGTGAACTCAGCCCATGACACGGCGTTATCCAGGCCTGCCAGAGACGGCAGATCAGTGGAAAACGGGATTACAACCGTCTGCTCGATGCTCGGAATGCTTTTCAACACACCGCGAACCGCTTCCAGCGAATCGAATCGCTTGCCACCATAAAAATATCCGTCGGCGCAAATGAGAACCCTGGGTTCTATCTGGCCGAACCGGTCAACGACCCCGTTAATACCGAAATCCGGCGAACAGGAGGACCAGGTCGCCCCCATGCTGGTCGCCGCAAGCATTGCAACAATGGCTTCCGGGCAATTCGGGAGAAACGCGGCAACGCGGTCTCCCCGGGTGACGCCAGCGGCTCGCAAGCCCGCTGCAGCCCGCGCGACCTCAAGACGCAATGCATCGAAACTCAACTCGCGGCGCGCTCCATCCTCGCCGCAAAAAATGATCGCGGCACGACTGCCGCCATGTCGCAGCAGATGTTCTGCAAAATTCAGTTCACCACCGCTGTACCACTTCGCGGTGGTCATATCACCGCTCTGCGTCAATACGCTATCGGCTTCCTTGCTGAAACGAACATCGCAAAACCGAACCAGGGCCTGCCAGAACTCCTCGCGGTCATGTATCGACCACGCATGCAATTCGGCATAGGTACGGTGGCCCTGTTCCTGCATGAACCGGTACATCGCCGTACCCTCAAGTCTTTCGCGCGAGGGCTGCCAGATAATCGCGTTTTCGCTCACTGCTTTTTCCAATATTGCCAGACCGCGAAATTATCCCAGTATTCGGGGCAGGTTTCACGCACGGGATGCTTGAAGCTGAGGTCATTCCGACGTCATACTAGTACGCCGCCAAGGTGATATTCACGGCTTCGGCAAGTCATGAGCCCTGTTTTACGGAATCCCACAGTGAGAATTTTGTGATCATCGACATACCAACGACCATGGAAGCCGTCACAATCGAGGCGCCCGGCGGTCCTGAGGTGCTGAAACTTACCGCAGTGCCGACGCCGAAACCCCGTGCAGGCGAAGTCCTCATTCACGTCCTCGCCGCAGGCATCAATCGCCCCGACGTGCTGCAACGACTCGGCATGTACCCGCTGCCGCCGGGTGCCGACCCATTACCCGGCCTTGAAGTAGCTGGCGAGATCGCCAGCCTGGGAGAGGGTGCCACGCGCTGGAACATCGGCGACAAAGTCATGGCACTGACCCACGGCGGTGGCTATGCAGAATATTGCCGTGCGCACGAATCACACTGCCTGCCGATTCCATCGGCCCTGAGCATGGTCGAAGCCGCCGCCATTCCGGAGACTTTTTTCACGGTGTATTACAACGTCTTCATGCGTGGCGCCCTGAAATCGGGGGAAACTCTGCTCGTGCACGGTGGATCGAGCGGGATCGGCACAACCGCCATACAACTGGCCAAAGCCATTGGCGCAACGGTCATCGTGACTGCCGGCAGCGATGAGAAATGTCGTTTTTGCGAGGCGTTGGGAGCCGACAACGCCATCAACTACAAGACAGAAGACTGGCAAAATGTTGTCATGGATTTTACAGCGAACGACGGTGTCGATGTTGTACTCGATATGGTTGCGGGCCCGTACATGCAGAAAAATATTGATGTACTGGCACGTGACGGACGGTACATCATCATCGCATTTCTTGGCGGCCCGAGCGCTGAACTCAATTTGCGTGCGGTTCTCGGCAAGCGACTGACCATCACCGGCTCGACCTTACGACCACAGACCATTGAAGAAAAAGCCGATATCGCGCAGCAACTCGAAGAAAAAGTGTTGCCATTGCTTGAATCAGGAATTATCCGACCCATAATATTCCAGGAATTCCCCCTTGCCCAAGCCAGTGGCGCTCACACGCTGATGGAAAGCAGTGCACATATGGGCAAAATTGTGCTCAAACCCAGCTGAAACAAACACGGAGTAACAACATGCAACTTGCTATCGCAGGTGGTGTCGCCGCTGCAATTGCAGTCATAATTATTGTCGCTCTGGTCATACGCAGGAAAATGGGCGGCAGATCCGTGCCCCCCGGTCTGCAGCCCGGTCAGCCGCTACCGGCTTTTACCGCCTTGGATGAAAGTGGCAGAGAATTACAGTCCAGTGATCTTCGCGGACGGCCGACGGTCATTCTCTTTGTCCGTGGCAGCTGGTGCCCATTTTGCAGCAAACAGGTAGCCAACCTGACCAAGCATTACCAGGACATCAATAAGCTTGGTGCCAGACTGATTCTCATTACACCCAAACCGTTGCAAACGACTCGACGAGTAGCGAAGCTTTTTGCCGTGGAATTCGAGTTCTGGCTGGATGAGAGCCTCGCCATTGCCAGACAGCTCGGGCTCGTCCTGCCGAACGGTGTGCCAGCCGACTACCGCAATGAGTACGGTCGAGACACCTATTGGCCAGCATCCATTGTTGTTGATGGAGACGGCATTATTCGCCATACCTGGCTATCGAAATTCATTGTGGACCGACCCGACCCGGCGAAACTGTTCGAAGCCGTAAGGTCGCTCTAAGCCGAAGCAGAGGTTACGGCCGCGATAATTTTCTTGGCCATGGTGTCGGCAATCTCATTCGTCGGCTTGCCACTTGCCTCTGCCGCCTCGAATATCCCGGTTAATCGCGGGCCGATCGCCGCAACCTGCTCCAGTACCTCATCGTCATCGACATCGCCGTAGTATTCACAGGAAACATTGATGATTCCGCCACCGTTGATGACGTAGTCAGGCGCATAGAGAATACCGGCATCAACAAGCCGCTGTCCGTCAGCATCCATCGCGAGTTGGT
>JADFNG010000063.1 GCA_022563505.1 Pseudomonadota bacterium
GGGTTTGGCCAGCCACAGTGGTACCGGGCAGGTGCGAATCAAACTCCAGTCCGTATTGGTCAACAATGCCCGGGATACGACAGAGTGATGATGCGTGTCTTTGAAGACCATATCTGCACCGATGGCACTCGCACGTCGCACGACACCCTCATAAAGTGGATGGTCCCAAACAGCCTTGGTACGAACCACCAGGCCCGATTGCCGCAATGGCTCAGCCATTTTGTCGAGGTATTTTTCGTGCCCGGCAATGACCTCGGCGCGGGCCTTTTCCAGAGAAGGGGAGTCAAACAGGCGGTCGCCGCTGAGGTACTCGTTGTAATAGCACACAAATAGTTCAAGTTCGGCAGCCACGCTCCTGGCAAGCCAGGCAGCGCGTCGCAGGGCGGGTTGAGCATCTGCCGTCGGGTCAATGACGCACAGGATTTGCGAGATTTTGCGCATGTCGGTTCCTGCCGTGAAAGCTATGTTATTAATTCATGCCTGCATTGGATCGTATGAGCAATTTGCGCTGTCGCCTATACGACCTGTTGCCTAGCTTATAGCGGCTTTTACGTATATTTTTCCGTGTAGGTGCATCTACGGATTCCGCTGATGGTACCCGTATCAGTAAACTAAGGAACCTCTGATTTATTCTGGACGAAGTAGATCAGAGGTTGCCTAAAGCATATTGCAGGATGAAAACACTCACAGGTTGCTGCACACGGTAGCGCCGCAAGGGAGACGGACAGGCGTGGAGAAAGACTGGCAGACGGATCTTCGACAGCATCTGCTGGCAAAAAAGGCAGAGCTTGCGGCTCGCCTTGAACGTATTACGGACAATCTTCGGCGCGGGCTGGCGTCGGACTCCGAAGAGCGGGCAAAACAGCTTGAGGATAGTGAGGTTGTCGACGCGCTTGGCAATGAGGCACGAGAGGCACTCGGCAAGATCAATGCTGTGCTGGAGCGAATGGATGCCGGCGTGTATGGTACCTGCAGTGCATGCGATGCGCCGGTTGGCGAAGGACGATTGCGCGCCTACCCGTATGCTCTGGAATGCATTGATTGCGCGGAACTCGACGAGGATATTCGCGCCCACGCCCGGTGAAGGTCACCGCTGTTCAGGCGGTCATATGCATCCTTACCAGGTCGGCCAGCGATTTGGCTGCCATTTTTTCCATGACCCGGGCGCGATGAATTTCGACGGTACGCTGACTGACACCGAGTTCATACGCAATGATCTTGTTCGGCTTTCCGGTGACGACAAGGTCCAGGACTTCGTGTTCACGTTTCGTCAGCTTTTCGAGTCGTGTGGATACTTCCGCTTTCGCTTCTCTTGCAGAACGAATTTCCCGATTGGATTTAAGGGCTTCGCCGATCCGGTCCAGTAATTCCTGATCGCGGAATGGTTTCTGGATGAAATCCACGGCACCCTTCTGCATGGCGTCAACCGCCATCGGTACGTCACCGTGGCCGGTGATGAAAATTATCGGCAGCGAGCTGTCCAGTTCGATCAGTTTCTGTTGCAGTTCCAGGCCGCCGAGGCCCGGCATGCGTATGTCGAGGACCAGGCAGCCGGCGAATTCATTGCTATACCGCTCAAGAAACTGGTCCGCAGAATGGAAAATCTCGTAGTCGAGTCCGACCGAACGCATCAACAGCTCCATCGCATGCCGGATCGCCTGATCGTCGTCGACGACGTAGACGGTGGATTTCTGGTTTGATGTTTCTGTCATCCCGAGCCCATTTCCATTGTTGGCGGCAGCAACCGGTTTGCGGAGACCTGTATATGCTGATTACCACGGCATTTATAACATGAATGCGCGAGTCAGCCGGATGAAATGCGTCGTCGGCCAGATTTCGCCGAGGTTCCGGGCGAATGCACGCACGAGTCCGTAGTACCGCAATCACCAGGAGCCAGGGCATAGAACCGAGGTGCCTCGGTAGTGTTACTGCCGCCAGAGCCGGGTGTTTGGCGCTGTGTCTTCGAAATCGGAGCGGAACGGGTTGATATCGATGCCGCCGCGTCGGGTGTAGCGCGCATAGACCGTGAGTTGATCCGCTTTGCAGCATGTCTTGATGTCCGTGAACATGCGTTCCACGCAGGCCTCGTGAAATTCATTGTGCTGTCGGTATGAGACGATGTATTGCAACAAGCTCGACCTGTTTATTTGCGGGCCACGGTAGCGGACCAATACGCTGCCGAGATCGGGTTGGTTCGTGACGGGGCAATTGCTGCGCAAGAGGTGGGAATGGAGTTCTTCGCTGACGATTGCGTCGCTTTTTACTTTCAGCACGGCGGCATCGACCTGCGCGGCGGAGAAATCGGCGTTGGCGTCGTCGATACAGGTGCCCGGCAGGTTGCCGATTGTGTCTGCCACTGATTCCGCCGCGGTCGTCAGGGTGACGGAGACGTCGCTGTCCGTGGTGTGGCCGATGTCGGACGCGATGGTTGCCTGCAGCGCTGCGGTCGAGCGATAGCGAGTCATCGAGAAAGAATTCAGATAAAGCTTCAGGGACTTCGATTCGACAATGTTTGCCGAATCGGCGGGGACGCGAATGGTTGCGGTGGCCACCGACGGCCTGCCGGTTGCGTTCAGCCAGGTGAGCTCCCAGGCGTTCCAGATGTCCTCGCCGTGAAAAGGCAGGGGATCGCCAAGGTTTATTGTGCCGCGCGCGTCGCTGCGTGGAATGGCGCAGAGCACCTCGGGTGCATACTCCTGCGGGTATTGCACCGCTTTGCCGAGCGGATTCTTATTCAATTCATGTGTCCCAGTCGTATTAGGGTAGTGTAATATATCGCCGATTTTCGACCCGGACCATCCTCCTTGCTGATTCTAATCAAAAACGCTCAGGTCTTCGCGCCCGAGAACGTGGGGATTCGCCAACTGTTGCTCGGTGGCGGGCGGATTCTCACGCTAAGCGAGGATGAACTGGTGGCATCGGGCGCGGCCATAATTGACCTGGAAGGGCGTCGATTGGTGCCCGGATTTATTGATGGACACGCGCATGTTACGGGCGGTGGTGGTGAGTCCGGTTTTGCGAGTCGCGTGCCACCGCTGCCGCTGAGCCGCTTTTCAGCGGCGGGTGTCACCAGCGTTGTTGGCGTGCTTGGGACCGACGACACCACCCGCGATACAAAATCCCTGTTGGCCCAAACACGCGCATTGCGAGAGGGAGGCCTGGGCGCCTGGTGTCATACCGGGGGCTATCATTTTCCTGTAGTCACATTGACCGGCAGCGTGCGCGACGACATTGTGCATATCGGACCCGTGATTGGTGTTGGGGAGGTCGCGATCAGTGACCACCGCTCCAGTCAGCCGACCCTCGATGAATTGTTGCGCGTTGCGAGCGATGCGCATGTCGCGGGCCTGATCACTGGCAAGGCGGGTATCGTGCACCTGCATCTTGGTGATGGGGAACGCGGCCTCGAATTGGTCCGCGCGGCGCTGCACAAGAGTGAGTTGCCTGCGCGCGTTTTCAATCCCACGCACATCAATCGTCGTAAAGCGTTGTTCGAGGAAGCACTCCTCCTGGCGAGCAGTGGCAGTACGGTCGATATAACGGCGTTCCCGGTTGCTGCAGATGAGGACGCCTGGGCGGCCGACGTCGCATTGATACGTTATCTTGATTCCGGGGCACCGGCCGGGCGCATTACCATCAGCTCGGACGGGGGCGGCTGTTTGCCGGTCTTCAACGAGCAAGGCGAGATCACGTCGATGGATATCGGCAGCCCGGCGAGTTTGCCGGCAACGCTGGCCAGACTATTGCAGCAGGGACTGACGCTGGATGAGGCATTGCCCGCTTTCACCAGCAACGTGGCCAATATTCTGCGCCTCCACGATCGTGGTCGCATTGCGGTCGGGCAGGCTGCGGACCTGCTGGTGCTGGACGATCAAGACAACATAAGTGATGTAATGATTGCCGGCATCTGGCACGTTCGCGACGGCAGGCAGAAAATATCCGGCCCATTCGAGTTACAGGGAAGTAATATAGACACATGAGTCCTTCAAATCATGTCGCGAATACCGCGCGTGGCTATATCATCCCAATCGGTGGTGCAGAAGAGAAACTGCATAACCCGGAAATTCTTGATCGCTTCGTGGCAGTCTGCGGCGGCAAGTCGGCGCGTATTTCGATCATTCCAACGGCCTCTGAACTCAAGAACACCGGCCGCAATTACGAAAAACTTTTTCGCAAGTTTGGCGTCAAACACGCGCGCGTATTGCAGATGATTACCCGTGAAGACTGTCATTCTGAAGAATTTCTCGAGTACATCGATCGCTCAGACGGCGTATTCATGACCGGCGGCAACCAACTGCGACTGTCGACGACGTTGGGCGGCACACCGGTTGCGCAGAAAATTCGCCGGCGCAATGCGGCGGGCATGCATGTGGCCGGCACCTCGGCCGGCGCGGCTTTCATGCCCGAACACATGATTGCGGGCGGCGATGAGGGCAGTACGCCAAGCCCGGGCATGGTCACGATGGCGCCGGGTCTGGGCTTGACCAACAATTTCATTATCGATCAGCACTTTCGGCAGCGTGATCGCCTCGGGCGACTCCTGACAGCGCTGGCCTACAACCCGTTCGCCATTGGCATTGGCCTTGATGAGGATACTGCCGCGTTCATACGTCCTGGCGATGATCTGGAAGTCGTAGGCAGCGGCGGCATCACGATTATCGACCCAACGCACCTGACCCATTCGTCAATGGACAGGGCCCGACGCGGCGAACCGGTTAGCCTGCTCGGTATAAAACTGCATATACTCGTGGCAGGCGGGCGATTTGAGATCGCCAGCAGAGAGGCCTACGCCGAATAAACAATCCGCGCCATATTCTACGGAGCCGGAACCATGAAGATTGTCAGCACCAACGTTTACGTTGGCCCCAATATTTACGCTCATTTCCCGGTCATCCGGCACATCCTGGACCTGGGCGTGCTGGAAGACTGGCCGACCGGAAAACTGGGCAAGGATTTCGTCTCACCTTTACTGGAATTCCTGCCGGGTCTGCACGATCACGGTTGTTCCTATCGTGAGCCGGGCGGCTTTGTGCGTCGCTTGAACGAAGATGAAGGCACCTGGCTTGGACATGTCATGGAACACGCGGCGATCGAGTTGCAAAACATCGCTGGCTCGGCTGTTACCTTTGGCCGCACCCGCTCAATCGATGCTCAGCCCGGTTTCTATACCATGGTTTTCCAGTACCTGGATGCTGAGGTAGGTCGTGAAGCGAGTCGCCTGGCGCTGGCGTTGTTGCATCATTTGTTGCCGGAGAATCTCAAGCCTGCAGACGCTCCCGGTAAAGACTGGAATTTTGCCGCAGAGCGAGACGACTTTATTCGCTACGCGCAGCGGCGCGCCTTCGGGCCCAGCACGGCGTCATTGGTGCGTGCGGCTGAGGAGCGGGGGATTCCCTGGATACGCCTGAACCGGCAAAGCCTGGTGCAATTCGGGCAGGGCCGATATCAGCAACGCATTCAGGCCACGACGACCAGCCGCACGGGCAATATTGCTGTCGAACTTGCCTCTGACAAGGAAGAGACAAACACCATTCTGCGCGATCTCGGTCTGCCGGTGCCCGTACAGCGGCTGGTCAGGAATTCACAAAATGCGCTAAGAGCGGCGGAACGAATCGGCTATCCGGTCGTCCTGAAGCCGCTCGCCGGCAATCACGGTCGAGGGGTTTCCATCAATCTGCGCACGCCTGATGAGGTTGCAGCGGCGTTTGATAAAGCGCGCGAACACGGTCGCAATATTATCGTCGAAGCGTATATCGAAGGCTTTGATCACCGGCTGCTGGTGGTCAACGGGAAACTCGTTGCGGCGGCAAAACGCGTGCCCGGACACGTTGTTGGCGATGGCAAGCACACGATTGAGGAACTGGTGGACATCGTCAACGAGGACCCGCGTCGCGGCGTTGGACATGAAAAAGTACTGACGCGCCTCGAGCTTGATGATCAGGCCGATCGCTTGCTCAGGAAGCTTGGCTACGATCGAAATACGGTCGCAGAAAAAGATCAAGTCGTTTTCTTAAGATCGACGGCCAATCTGTCCACGGGCGGCACGGCGATTGATGTGACCGATATCATACATCCGGACAATCGCGAGATGGCGGAGCGGACCATCAAGGCAATCGGTCTTGATATCGGCGGCGTTGATTTTCTGACCCGGGATATTGCCAAATCGTATCGGGAAGCCGGTGGCGGCATCTGTGAGGTTAACGCCGGGCCGGGCTTCCGCATGCATGTTGCACCGAGCGAAGGAACGCCGCGCGATGTTGCCGGGCCGGTTATTGATATGTTGTTTCCGCCGGGCACACCCAATCAGATTCCGATTGCAGCGGTGACCGGCACCAACGGCAAGACGACGACGTCTCGCATGCTGGCCCATATTCTGAAGATGAGCGGGCATACGGTCGGACTGACATCGACCGATGGCGTGTATATCGACGGTCAGCTTACCGTGGCCGGCGACATGACCGGACCGGTGTCGGCACGCATGATTCTGCGTGATCCATCCGTGGACGCAGCCGTGATGGAGACGGCTCGCGGTGGCATGTTGCGCGGTGGCCTGGGTTTTCAGCACTGCGATGTTGCAGCCTGCCTGAATGTCTCAGCGGATCACCTTGGGCTGAAAGGGATTAACACGCTGGAGCAACTCGCCGAAGTAAAAAGAGTCCCAATCGAAATCGCTACCAAGGCTGCAGTGCTGAATGCCGATGACAAATATTGCCTGCAAATGGCGGATTACACCGACGCCAAAACGCTTTGCTACGTGACCATGAACCCCGCACATCCGCTGGTGAAGCAACACATTCGTGCGGGCGGGCAGGCCTTCGTGCTCGAAGAGGGCATGAACGGCCATATGATCACCATCTACGATAATGAGGTGCATACACCTTTGCTGTGGACGCATCTCATTCCGGCGACAATCGAAGGACGGGCCATGCACAACGTGCAAAATGCGATGTTTGCGGCGGCGCTGGCGTACAACATGGGTATCAGTCTTGAACACATACGACATGGCTTGCGGACATTCGATTCCACGTTCTTCCAGGCGCCCGGGCGTACCAATATCTACGACGAGCATCCATTCAAAGTCATTATGGATTACGCGCATAATCCGGCGGCCGTGTCGGCAATGTGCGACCTCATTGATCGCTTCGATGCAGACGGCCAAAAAATCGTCGTCTTGTCCGCCCCGGGGGATCGGCGTGACGAGGATATTAAAGAGATCGCCGCGATTGCGGCGGAGCATTTCGATCATTTCATTTGCCGTTGTGACGATAATCGCCGCGGGCGTGGCAAGGACGAAGTCGCCGTGATGCTCAAGAACCAGTTGCTGGAGGCGGGTGTCGATGCGAATCGTATTGAGGTCGTCGCCGATGAACAGGAAGCGACCAGTCATGCATTGCAAATGTGCGAAGCAGGCGACCTGGTTCTGATCCTGGCCGACAATATCAAACGTACCTGGAAACAGATCATCTATTTCAACTCGGAAGCGAGACCGGATGAGGGGACGAAAAAATCGACCGTCAGTGCCAGCTTGCCGGACACGGCTGGGTTTCAGTTTGACGAGAGTATCGAAATCATCAGCGATGAGCGCGGTGTGCGCATCGCCAGGGAAGCCGGCGACTGAACGGCACACCAGGAATAATGGAATATCTCGATGCACGCCGCATAACCGGGCCGAGCCTGTTGTGGAACACGGCGGGCTCCATTCTGGATATCGGCTGCTCCGCTGAGGAGGCTGATGACGTCATTCGTGCCTGGGAAGCAGCCGTCCGCTACATGCTTGCTGCGGTGGGTTGGGGCCATGAGTCAACTTGCCACTGGCGGCTGCGTGGCGGTGTCAGTCTTGCTTTGTCAGCGCCCATCGATGCGCTGTATGCCGCATCCGAAATCAATGAATGGGCATGGCTTTGCATGCAGAGCGGGGTCGAGGTCGCGTCGTTTCCCGACCTGGCGGCCAAGGTTGATGAGATCCGGAGCCTCATCGAAAACGAGGTCAACCCGGCGCTGTTACAACTTGAAGCTGCGGCGAGCAAGCATGCCGTTGCCTTTCTTTGGGATGACGATGACGTCTCAGTGGGATTGGGCGCGGGGTCCGAGACCTGGCCCTGCAGGCAACTGCCGCAGCCGGATGAGCTGGATTGGAGCCGGTTTCATGACATCCCGATGGGCATCGTTACCGGCACGAACGGAAAAACCACGACGGTGCGGCTTGCGACGCACATCCTGCGGGGTACGGGCAAGAACGTGGGTGTGAGTTGCACGGACTGGATTGCCGTGAATGACTCAATCATTGAGCGTGGCGACTGGTCCGGGCCCGGTGGCGCACGCAATGTACTGCGGCAAAAAGAAGTGGCTATCGCGATTCTGGAAACAGCCCGCGGCGGCCTGCTGCGGCGTGGCCTGGGTGTCAACAAAGCCGACGTGGCCCTGGTCACCAATATTGCCGAGGATCATCTCGGCGATTTCGGTTCGCGAAATCTGCAGGAATTGCTGGACATCAAATGGGTGGTCAGTCGCGCTGTCGACACCACCGGCACACT
The DNA here is from genome assembly GCA_022563505.1 of Pseudomonadota bacterium. Lineage (GTDB taxonomy): Bacteria > Pseudomonadota > Gammaproteobacteria > Steroidobacterales > Woeseiaceae > JAADHU01. The sequence continues at coordinate 8,535 of JADFNG010000063.1, forward strand.
GGTATTGAATGCGGACGATGAACTTCTGGTCGCCAAGGCCGGTGATTATTCCGGAAACATTGTCTGGTTCAGTCTCAATGCGGACAACGCCGTCGCCAAGAAACATGCCGCAGCAGGTGGCCTTGCGTTTGTCCTTGACGGGAACGCGCTGACGAAATGCCATGGTGATGAACGCGAAGTCATTTGTGACAGCAGCGAAATATCGATCACGCTAAACGGGGCGGCCCGTCACAACACCGCCAATGCGTTGGCGGCAGCGGCATTAACTTACTGCCTGGGTACATCGATTGAGGCCATCCGTAACGGCTTGAAAAGCGTGACGCAAGACGACAATCCGGGTCGTTGCAATGTCTACGAGATCGGGGGCTTCAGGGTGCTGCTTGACTTCGCGCACAACCCCCAGGCGATGCGCGCCTTGTTTGACATGGCGGGCGGTCTGCCGGCAAAGAGGCGCCTGCTCGCATTTGGTCAGGCAGGTGATCGCCCCGACGATTTGATTGCTGAGCTGGTGCGGGGAGCCTGGTCCATTGGACTCGATGCCGTCATCGTATCCGAGCTTGAGGTTTATCATCGCGGTCGCGGCCACGGCGAGGTGTACAAGGTCATTCATGATGAGCTGATTCGCTGTGGTGCGCATGAGAATCAGATACGCCATTTTGAACAGGAAATGGAATCACTCGACGCCGCCCTTGACTGGGCCAAGCCGGGTGACCTCGTCATCATGCTGGCCCTGGGCGACGGTGTCGCGATTCAGGAAAAGCTCAAGGCGCTGGCGAATAACGATTGAGTGGGTCGCGCCTCAGGTGACGCTCCTGCAATTTTCCTGTTGGAGCGTCTCCTGAGGCGCGACCGCCGATGGTGGCCTGGCGGAATACTAAAACCGCGATGCCGTCAGCTCAACATCCGCCTGCGACCAGGTCACGTCAAAGCGTGCCTGCATCTCGCTGGAGTCCTTGTCCTGCGCAACAAGCGCCTGGATGAGCCCAAACATCGCCCAGCCATTGCGCGGAAATTTTTCAAGGTCTGTTCGATAGACGGCTTCGGCTTCGGCGGCGTTGCCTGCGGCCAGCAGTGCCTTGCCAAGCGAATGTCGAGTCGGGTAATACCAGAACGGTGGCTCGGTATACGGGAGTTCATCCTGTACGGAGACGGCTCGTTCGAAGTGTGATGTGGCGGCGCCAAAATCGTTAACGGCCATCGCGATCTCGCCGAGCGCGAGCGAGTCGGCGATTTCCAGCAGCATCGATGCGGGATATTGAATCGTATCCAGAAACAGGACGTCCGCCTCTTCCTTGATTGGCCCAAGCATCTCCTGCTCGGCACGTGCCGCGTCAATATCGCCGGTTCGCGCATAGGCAACCGCTCGGGTGTAATGCCAGATTCCGTTCGAGTACTCCAGGTTTTCCGGTGGTTGCGGCTCCGCTAAAACTTCGTCCCAGTGGCCGAATTGCACCAGCGACTGCATCGGAATGGTCTTGAAAAACTCCACGCCCGGATATTGGTCGATCATTTCAAGCTGCACGTTGGCGGCAACTTTTCGCCCTGCTTCAATGGCCACCGCGCTGCGCCCTTCCATGCTCGATGCTGCCCACAGGAAATGAATGTTGTGCGGGTAGTAAGCGGCCGGATAGAAACCCTGCGCATTGCAGGCGGCGATATATTCTTCATCGACTGCTGCAGCTTTTGCGTTCGCCAGTGAGGCGTCCGCATAGCGTCCGACGCGCCAGTAAATGTGCGATGGCATGTGAACGAGATGCCCGGCACCAGGCACCAGGTCCTGCAACCGGTCGGCAGGTCCCTCTGCACGTTCAGGTTGCGATGAGGCTTCCATCGCATGAATGTAAAGATGGATCGCAAGCGGATGTGCCGGGCTTCTCTCGAGCACCGTTTCCAATGCGCTGAGCACCTCTTCCGTGAGTGGTTTGGGCCTATCGGGATCCAGCCAGTAATCCCACGGCATTGTGTTCATCATGGACTCGGCAAAAACAGCCGCCGCATCGTCATCATCCGGGTACTTGTGATGCAGGTCGCGCATGGCGTTGGCCCAAGCTTCGTCCAGTGGTTCACGCGGTGTCGCGGGATCGCCGTTGTAACGAACGGCGAGCGCATCGATATAATCCTGTTCCGCCTGTGTCACCTTGTCTTTTAGCGCCACCGCTTTTTGAATCGCCGCGAATGCCGCCAGTCGATCATCGTCAGGCATGACGACTTTGCCATTGCTGGTTACGTTGATGTTGGGTCCAAGCGCAAGCGCTTCGCCCCAGTAACACATGGCGCAATCCGGATCGAGGGTTTGCGCCGCACGAAACGAGCGGATCGATTCGGCGTGATTGAACGCAAAATCAATAATGAGGCCCTGATCGAAATAAAGCTGGGCATCCGGGTCATTGGTGGTGATGGCGTGATGATGATCGCCCATGCCTTCAAACAAGGGTGCGCCGGCCCGGGTTGCAAGTTCGTTGCGGCTCTCGCTGTATGTCGCTTCGGTTGGCATGCTTGTATCCGGCGATTCCTGCCGGGAACACGCACTGGAGAAAAGTATCGCAGTGCTGAGTAGCAACGTAGCCAGTCGGTTCGTTTTCATTTCGTCCCCCCAATATCGGCAGAGTGCCGATTTTCGATTATTCGTTTTGTGGCTGAATTATAGCCGAACGGTGCCTACTCGAGACCGAGAATGAGGTCCCAATGTACTTTGCTGACTGGAAAAATTGACAGGCGATTGCCACGCTTGTTCAACAGGAAATCACCCAGTGCCGGGTGCTCCTTAAGCTCCTTGAGTGTGATCGGACGCTTCAGCTTGCGATTGAATTTCACATCGACCAGCAGCCAGCGAGGATTATCCGGGTCACTTTGTGGATCAAAGTGGCCTGAATCAGGGTCAAACTGGGTTGGGTCCGGATAGGCCTTGCTGGCGATCTTCATGGTGCCGACGATTGCGGGAACCTTGCAGCTGGAGTGATAGAAAAACGCCCTGTCCCCAACCTTGAAATCATCGCGAAACATGTTTCGCACCTGATAATTGCGAATGCCGTCCCAGGGCTCGACCCTGTCTGCCTTGAGATGATCAATGCTGTATTCATTGGGTTCCGATTTCATCAGCCAATGTGCCACGGTCATTCCTCTCCTGTGTCTGCTGCAGGTCATTCGGGGCGGCAATTCTAGCATCCCCTGCCGGTGAACATGTGTCGTTGTTGGAAGTCCATATTGACAAGCAAAAGATTTCGGCTAACGTGTCGTTGGCAGGACTTGCTTGAGCAGGTTCATTGCAGCGTCCGACAGCGGAAAGGGGAATCAGTCTTGGCTGCCATGTTAGCGAATATTTTCGGCACGTCGCCTGTGCGGCCGCTCGAAAAGCACGTCGGTGTTGCCTATCAGTGCACCAGGCAACTGTATCCGTTTTTTGAGGCAGTGCTCGCCGACGACTGGGTCAAGGCGGCTGCACATCGCGATATCATCGACTCTCTGGAACATAAAGCGGACGACCTTAAGAAGGAGATTCGCCAGAAATTGCCGAAGAGTCTTTTTATGCCGGTACCACGCGAAGACTTGCTTGAATTGCTGCTGGTGCAGGACAAGATGGCGAACCGGACGAAAGATGTGTCGGGTCTTGTTCTGGGCCGCCAGATGAAGATTCCGGATGCCATTGCCGAGGATTTTCTGTTATTCGTGCAACGCAATATCGATGCGGCCAAACAGGCGCGGAAAAGTGTACGGGAACTGAACGAATTATTCACCACCGGCTTTCGCGGCGCTGAAGCCTTGCTCGTAGAGTCGCTGGTGGAAGAACTTGACCGCATCGAAACCGAAACCGATGGATTGCAGGCGGTCCTGCGTGGCAACTTGTTCAAGGTGGAAGACACCCTGGGTCCGGTGGACGTCATTTTTCTGTATCGGGTCATCGAGCTGACGGGCGAAATTGCGGACATGGCGGAGCGTGTCGGGCGCCGCCTCGAGCTATTGCTCTCTCATTAAAGAATAAGCAGCAAATGAGATTGAGGGTGACCTGATGGAAGGACAGCTGGTATACATCGGCCTTGCGGCGGCATTTGGCCTGTTCATGGCCTGGGGTATCGGTGCCAACGATGTCGCCAATGCGATGGCGACATCGGTCGGGTCCAAGGCGCTGACCATCAAGCAGGCCATTCTCGTTGCGGCAGTGTTCGAGTTTCTCGGCGCCGTGCTTGCGGGTGGTGCCGTGACCTCGACGATCCGCAAAGGCATCATCGATGCCGATCTTTTCGCGGCCTCACCCGAATTACTGATATACGGGATGTTGGCATCCCTGCTTTCGGCAGGCACCTGGTTGCTGATCGCGTCTCACCATGGCTGGCCCGTCTCGACGACGCATTCCATTGTCGGTGCCATTGTCGGTTTTGCCGCGGTCGGCATCGGTCTCGACGCCGTTATGTGGGGCAAAGTCGGCGCGATCGTTCTGAGCTGGGTAGTGACGCCGATCATGGCCGGGTTTATTGCCTATCTGATCTACAACAGCGTGCAGAAATTGATTTTGCAACACGACGATCCGCTGGAACGGGCAAAGCGCTATGTGCCGGTCTACATTTTTTTTGCAGCCTTTACGATTACGCTGGTGACCATTATGAAAGGGCTGAAACACGTCGGTCTGGACGTGTCACCGGCAAACAGTTACTTCATTGCCACCGGTATTGCCGTACTGATTGCAATCATTGGGGCGATCGCCATTAATCGTATCCAGCCCAACGTCAAGCGGGAAAAAAAGCAGCATTACTACACGGTTGAACGGGTTTTCGCGGTGCTGATGGTCATCACGGCGTGTTCGATGGCTTTTGCGCACGGCTCGAACGATGTGGCGAATGCCATCGGCCCCCTCGCCGCTGTGATCAGCATCGCCAAGACCGGCGTCGTCGGCGGAGAATCGACAGTCGCATTATGGGTATTGGTGATTGGCGGCATCGGTATTGTTGTCGGGCTCGCGACCTACGGCCGCAAGGTGATTGCCACGGTGGGGGAGCAGATTACGCACCTGACGCCGAGTCGCGGCTTTGCTGCCGAACTCGCCGCCGCGACCACGATCGTGATCGCATCCGGAACGGGCATCCCGATATCGACGACACAGACTCTCGTTGGGGCCGTGCTCGGCGTTGGCATGGCACGTGGCATTGAGGCCATCGATCTTCGTGTGGTCGGCAGGATATTCCTATCCTGGGTGGTTACCATACCGGCTGGCGCATTTCTCGCGATCATATTCTTCTTTATATTCAAGACGATCCTGCCGTAAACATTGTCTTCATCGTGCCGGGACTGCACAATGCCGCTACCAGCGGACGATGGATGTCAGAGTATGGGGGGAATCCAGGTACCGACTAGCCACAAAGCGCGGCGTTATACACTGGCGGTTCTGGTGGTCGTATATACGTTCAATTTTATTGATCGCCAGATCATTTCTATTTTATTGCCGGCCATAAAAACCGAGTTTGTCATTAACGACTGGGTGCTGGGTTTTATCTCCGGTTCTGCCTTCGCGATATTCTATGCAACGCTGGGTATTCCGATCGCGTTGATTGCCGATCGCTGGAATCGGCGCAACCTGATTGCCATTTCGCTGGCGGTCTGGAGTCTCATGACGGCCTTGTCGGGTGCTGCGGCCAATGTCACGCAGCTGACGCTGGCTCGCATCGGGGTTGGCGTGGGTGAGGCAGGCTGCAGTCCGCCAGCCCATTCGATAATTGCAGACTATTACCCACCGGAACAGCGCTCCTCTGCCATGGGTATCTACACCCTGGGCATTTCCGCGGGCATCATGATCGCCTATCTCGCCGGTGGCTGGGTGGTGCAAAACATCGGCTGGCGCGAGGCGCTGTTTATTGTCGGCATTCCCGGCATACTGCTGGCCGTGATTGTCCGGTTTACGGTAACCGAGCCACCGCGCGGAATGTCAGAAGGGCTGGTCGACGAGGGCGACCGCCCCAGCGTCATGACCGTTGCCCGGCTGCTTGCAAGCAGGAAATCATTTTTACACATGTCAGTCGGTGCGGGGCTGGCCTCGTTTGGTGGCTATTCGGTGGCCAATTTTTTCCCCAGTTTCCTGGTGCGTAGTCACGGCATGGGTCCCGCCGAGATTGGTGTTTACCTGGGCCTCATACTCGGCATCGCCGGTGGCTTGGGTTTTGCGGGAGGCGGTTACGTAGCGGACTATCTTGGGCGGCGCCGGCAGCGATTTGCACTTTGGGGTGTGTCGGCCGCATTGCTTTTCGCGTGGCCGTTCCTGTTCGCGATATATCTGTCCAACAACACCACGCTGGTCATTGCTCTTTTCATCGTGCCGGCAATATTTTCGAATTTTTATCTTGCCACGACGTTCGCACAAACTCAGGGTCTTGTCGGGCTGCGTATGCGAGGCGTCGCGTCAGCACTCATTCTTTTCGTTATTAACATTATTGGTCTTGGCCTTGGGCCGCTGACGACCGGGATGCTGAGTGATTTTCTGGCCGCCGATTTCGGACAGGGTTCGATGCGCTATGCATTACTGATTGTGGGCGGTGTCGTAGCACCATGGTCGGCGTTCCATTACTACAAGGCAGGTCGAACGATCGAGGCAGACCTGGCGGCTGTGCCGCGATCCTGAACAAAGCACTTGCGTGTTAGTATCCGACGACCACCCGCGCAAGCAGGGCAATAAAATCAAGAAATTCATGCTCTGCAGCAGCCTGCTGTTGTCAACTTGCCTGGCACAGGCCATTGAAATACAAGCTCCGGTGATCGCCTGCAATCTCGCGGGTGCAGTCTGGGGTGATCACTGCTCACCGATTTCAGATACGACGATATTGAGTTCGATGGCCAGTGGCTGCGATCGTATAGAACATGTGCGCACGCATCCTTGATTGTGGTACGCAAGTAGATGCGACGATCGTGAACCCACCCCGCGGCTCAAATAGAACTTTCTGTAGGAGCGTCTCCTGAGGCGCGACCCGCCGAACACAATTAGAGCGCGGAATTCCGTTACATGACAGCGTTGAGGCGTGCATGACCCACGCCGCTGGCGATTCAGGCTGGCGGGGCGTCTTCCTGCCTCGATGGGTGTGCCAGCGCGAATTCGGGCAATGTCTGACAATGCTCGTCGATGCTTGCGATGGTCGGGAAAGGCGTCAAATCCAGATTGAAACGACGTGCGTTGTAGATCTGTGGAATTAACCAGACGTCAGCCAGTGAAACCTGATTGCTGACCGAAAAATGACCGTCCGCACTGCGCGACCTGACTAATTGCTCGAAGGCGACGAAGCCGTCGCCAATCCATTTTCGGCACCAGCGCTCGACGCCTGCATCGTCGAGTTCGAATTCGGAGCGCAGGTATTTCAATACGCGCAGGTTTTGCAGCGGGTGGATGTCGCAGCCTATCGTGTGCATCATTTCCCGGACCTGGGCACGTTCGATGTGAGCCGGGGGCAGCAGGGG